>CAZZKB010000132.1:0-2932 GCA_964654575.1 Microcaldota archaeon
TCGTGAGGTTCAAAACTTACGACTGCAAATTTTTTCTTTTCTATTAGCGACTTAAAGTCCCATTTGAAAACGCTTGCGTGTCTAAGTAATGCCTTTTCACTCTCATTAAAGCTTACGAATATTCCAGGCTCATCCATCTCTGTTGCGCCATGATACAAATGCTGAAGACAGAGTAATGTTTTTGCAGCACCAGCCCCTCCTTGTATCAAAGTTGTGCTATTTCGAACGAAGCCTCCACCTATCATCTCGTCCATTCCTGGTATTCCGCTTGGTGTTCTGTCTATGCCTGAAGAATCTGATTTCTTTTTTGCCATTTTTTACGCCCATTCATTTACCTTTCAATATATTATTAAACCTTGCAATATTATCTTGATTTGATGGAAAAAATTCGAACTGGGATTAATGGCTTAGATACTCTTGTAGGTGGAGGGTTTCCTTCTGATTCAGTAGTTTTACTTTCAGGATCTCCAGGTGCTGGCAAGACCATATTTTCACTACAGTTTCTTGTCCATGGGTGTAAAAAATACGATGATAAGTGTCTCTATATCTCATTTGAAGAACGAGCGGAAAAAATCCGCGATCAAGCAAGCCAGTTTGGATGGGATCTAGAAAAACTTGAAAAATCTGGCAAATTAAAACTTCTGACTATATCCCGTTTGTCTTTTGGTGAAGTTTATTCAAGAATTGACAGTACGATAAAGACCTTTAAACCAAATCGTCTTGTTATTGATTCACTAACGTACTTTACCCTTGCTGCAAGAAATCACAAAGGAAATTCGATGGATCTTGATAGTGCTAGGGTAGATGAGATTGTATATGGGGATGAAAAACCTCAGTCTTCAACCTCTGGCTGGGATAGCTTTGTTGTTCGAAAAATCATGACTGATTTAGTTTCGTCATTACAATCAAAAAATATCTGCACTATTCTTACTTCCGAAACCTCTAAGTCTGGTGAATGGTACAGTCGTGATACTTTAAGTGAATTCATTTGTGATGGTATTATTCAGCTCAAATCTACTTCTATAGGTAGCGAGCTTCAGCGTTCTGTCGAAATCGTAAAACTTCGAAACTCCAAGATAAAAGGTGGGGTATATAGCTTCGATTTTGGTAAAAACGGGATTTCAATTATAGAATGATTTAGCTTATGTATCCAACCATAAACATAATCATTATTGTCAATCTTATTATTATGTGCATTCCAAATGCCATATAATAAAATCTCGTATAGTTTCTGTTTTTCTCCACATCTGTGTATATTATCAAATTTCCTATAAACAAAATCGTACTGATTACTGATATGTATCTTGGTATTACATTTATCTGAGAAAGTACAATAAAAACTACTTGTGCTAGAAGTTGTAATATAAAATCCAATCTAAGTGCTCGTTCCAATCCAAGCATTACAGGAAGCGTTTTGGCACCATTTTTCAGATCTCCTTCAACATCTGGATAATCCTTTGAATTAATTGCAATAATGTCATATACAAACATCAATGCAATTAATGGGTATGGTGCAAATTCGGTCGACTTAAAAATGCTCCAACCTATTAGAAAGTTTATGCAATTGTATGCTATTGCAATTGTTATGTTGCTAAGCAAAAGCCTGTCCTTTAGTCTTATTGGTTTAACGCTGTACATTATTCCTAATGCGCAGTATGTAATTGAGAGAAAAAATATTTTTTCTCCAGCTAAAAATCCAAAAAATATTGCTGCTGCGTAGAATATAAAAGTTAATACTGCTGCTTCATTAATGCTAATCTTTCCACTAACCAATGGTCTGTGGGGTTTGTTTATTTTATCAGTTTCAATATCTGTTATCTGATTAATTAAGTTAGATCCAAAAAGACATGATATTGTTGAAATCCCAGCATATAAAAAATTTAAATTCCATATTTGAATATTGCCTTGAGCAAGTATTGCACCTACTACAAAACTAAGTAAATTTGCTATCTGATCTTCGAGCTTTAGCAAATTGTGCATAATTCCTATCTTTGCTTTAATCCAGTTTAATGTGATACCCATCCCCGCCTTCGTGTGTAGTTACTGTTTTCAATACTATATTCTTCTTCATTGCTCCGCTTATTAGTCCTGAGGTAAATCCGGATATTATCGTGTGTTTACAATTCTTTGAAATGCTTGCCCATGGGAAGTGATAAAATCTCGCTATGTATTTGCCATTTTGAGAAATTATTTGAGTGTCTCCAAATCCTAAACTACTTAAGAATTTTTGAATGAAAATTATATCTCGCCCAACTCCAATTTCTCTTCCAGCTTCAAATGCACTATCAAATATTATTTTATTTGTTTTTTCATCTTTTGAAAATTCATTGTCTATCATGTAATATATGCTAAACTCTATCCCAACCATTCTTTGTTTTTGGAAGAATAGCTTGCCTTTTTCATATTTAAATATCTTATTTTCTATCAGCTCTTTTAATGATAAATTTTTGTTTATTGTAGGGTAAACTTTGTTAAGAACTTCGTATTTTTGATAGTTTTCATCTAACCCTTCGACATTTTCCTCACTAATAGCATTTTTTGCCAGTTTTTTTAATTCATTAATCGGTGCACAGACTAATTTACATAATTTGTCTCCTCGCCCCTGACAAGTTATTTGATATCCATCAACTTTACTATCATTCATAAGATAGGACCAAACTCCGGTTCCGGCACCTATCAAAAGTATGTATCCCAATCCATTTCCTTCGCATCCGGCATATGCATCGGCTTCTATTTCAAGATATTTCTTTTCGACATCTATTTTATGTTCTATTTTATTTGCATATATGACTTCTATATATCTCATAAACAAATACATAAAACCTTCAATGTCATTTTTCTTCATCGTGCTTGTGTTGCCATATCTTGAAATTTTTGCGTATCTGTAACCGAATCGTTTTCCAATCGAATATAATCTTTTTTCGCCTTTTTT
>CAZZKB010000133.1:0-2887 GCA_964654575.1 Microcaldota archaeon
TAGCGACTAATGCCAATGGGGATGTGCGGGCTGCGATAAATGATCTAGCTGCCGTTGCTCCATCAAATCGAGATAAGGAGAAAGATATATTCGATCTAGTTCGAAGCATCTTCAAAGCCGAAAAATACGAACAAATTCGATACTCAATTAAAGGAGACATGGATTATGACTTGCTTAAGCTTTGGATCGATGAAAACATTCCATATGAATATGAGCGAGCTGAAGATATCTCAAAAGCTTACGATTACCTTTCCTTAGCAGATATTTTTGATGGTCGGATAAAAAAATCCCACTGGGTTTTTCTTAAATATTCAATCGATTTGGCAACTTCTGGTGTTTCTCTTTCAAAGAGGGCAGTTTATCGAAAATTCACTAAATACAATTTCCCGTCCTATCTAAAATTAATGTCCCGCTCTCTTGAAACTAGGGCAATGCAAAAGGCTATCGGGCTTAAGATCGGCTCAAAATTACACACTAATCGAAGAGATGCACTAAACTATCTTCCAATAATAAAAGAGAAAGCCAAAGAGAATTCAGATGGCGTTCTGCTTTACTACGAATTTTCTGACGAAGAATTGGCCTATATTATGGAGACTAGTGTTGCCAGCCTTAAAAAATAATTCAAAAGTCGCTCATTTTAGTCTGTCCTTCTTTCTTTTCCACTTTATCTGTTTTGTCACTATCTGCTGTCTTTTCATCTTTTTTGCTAATTTGCATCGATCCAATAATACTCTTCATTTTCTTCTCACGATTTATCGAGGCATGATGATAAAACTCGTCTCTAGTCCCACGTGTAAGTAAGACAATTACATTACCCTCCTTAAGCCTTGCAGCTCTTCCTCTTCGCTGAATACTTCTAATCTCGCTTGGAACTGGTTCATAGAATATTACTGTGTCTACTGCTGGAATATCTAAGCCCTCTTCTCCAATTGATGAGGCGACAAGAACATCGAACTCTCCACTTCTAAATGCAACTATTGTTTCTTCCTGCATTTTTCGAGTTACTCCGTCTTTCTTACCAACAAACTTTCGTGCACTAATGTTATTTTGATTAAGCACTTCCTCGATTCTTGCTATTTGTGAGCGGTATTGCACAAAGACTATTATCTTCTGCCCTGCTCTCTGTTTTATCTGCTCTACTAGCACTCCTAGTTTTGGATGATCCTCATCAACTGCACACAATTCCTCGACTTTCTTTAACCCTTCTTCATTTATGAGAAGAGCGGCGGATTTACTGTCCTTTTCTCGTAATTTCTTTAGGTATTCTCTGATTGGATAAACTCCCTGAGTCTCCAGCAGTTCACTCATATGTAATAAATGAAGAAGTACTGAATATTGCACTAGTGCTGGATACTTGATTGGATTATCGATTTTTAATATTCTCTCTCGCAATTGCATGAATTGTCCTTTGTGCTTTAGTGGTGCGGCAAAGCCCATTGCTCCTAATCTTTGGGCGTATTTGCTAGTCATCAAATCTAGCTGATACTTTATCAACTTAAAATGGTCTGAAAGCATTACTGGAACCCAAGTTACATTACTTTTCTGCACATGTGCTACGACGTCTGGGTCGGTATGTGTTCTGATTTCAACATTATTTATGTGAAGAGAATCTAGCACTTCTTTTATCCTTTGTTTATTTCCTCCAGGCGAAGCTGTAAGGCCTACTAAGAGTGTTTTTTCATCTGCTTCAAACACTTTGTCAGCAACGATTGTGTATGCGTAGTCTCCGACTGCACGATGGCACTCATCAAAAATCACTAATGAAAATTTTGGTGCAAGTATGCTGTTTTCAATATCATTTTTTATCGTCTGTGGGGTGCTTATTATAACACTCGATTTGTACATCTCTTTACGGTGGTTTGGCGGTATTTCACCATTAATCAATGATACATCACTCTGGGGCAATTCGAGGGTTTTGATTACTGAATCATAATGCTGTTTTGCAAGTGGTTTTGTTGGGGTAAGAAAAAGGCATTTTCCGTTTTTCATTCTCTGCTCAATCAACATCAATGCTATTAGTGTTTTTCCTAGGCCTGTAGGAAGTACTACTAAAGTATTACCTCTGCTAATTATCGAATTGAATATTGCAAGCTGGTATGAGCGCGGAATCATTTTCACAAGAAGTATTGTTCAAAGAATTAATTTAACTCTACTGATTATTCGTGCGATAATGTAATTCCACTCTTATCATCAGGAGCTAGTCTGTAAGCTTCTATTCCCTTTAGCAAAACCCTTCCACTTAGCAAAAGAGGATTTGAAAATCTCTCCAGATCTCGTCCAAAAGCCCCCGCCAAGGTTCCGACTCTTTCTCTTCTTAGTACAGCTTCATATATTTCTAAGCATCTAGTGCTGTCAGTTATCAATCCGCTCGGATCAACTATTACTGGCATGTTTTTTGTTAGCCCATCACTTACGATTAATATCTGATCTCCTTTTCTAATAATCCCAGAAGTTGTCTCCACCCACTTATCGACGACATCTTCAATCAGTATGCAGCTTGTCATTTGGTGATCATTTTCAAAATATGTGCGATAATCAAGACCTTTTGCTCTTTCTCTAATTTTTCCAACAAATATTGTTTCTTCACTACCTAGCTTATCTGGTATTTCCTTTTCAATTAGGTATATTGGCGAGTCGCCTACTTGAGCTGCTCTAAATTCTCCGTTCTTTGATACTACGACTACACTCAATGTTGTTCCGCCATTCCAAGCAGTTGTTGAAAAATCATTTACTATATTGTACCAGGCGATCATTAATGCCGTTTTCAATTCCGCTTCATTTGGAATTTTCTGGTAGTGATGAAAAAGTTTTCTTAGTGTTTCTTTTACAATTCGATCTGCAACAAGTGCCCCGTCTCTTAAGTTCCCATCTGCAATTGCCGCCGCCA
>CAZZKB010000134.1:0-2841 GCA_964654575.1 Microcaldota archaeon
TGGTGAACCAAGACCAAGGCCATCGCCATAAACTGCAAAAAGCAATTCTGAAACTCGTCGACATGAAGTTGCATCAGTACAACGTAAAGGAACACCACCAAATTTCAATTTACCATCAGAAAGCAATACGTCATTTCTACAAGTATATTCTTCTTTGCCTTTTGTATCATAACCATTATTTCGACTATCGTTAAACTTTTTTATCAACGCTCTCAAAGCAGAGACATCCTCATCATTTAAGTAGTAATTTTTATGATAATAATCATTTAGGATATTTGAAATGTCCGAAGATGAATTTACAAGCTGACCATTCTGAAGCAAAAAGGTCGGAGAACCGCTAATTGAAATTAGTGAGTAGGCATTACCATTAGAAGAAAAATTTTGATAAGAGATAGAGGATATAGATTCGTTGTGATATAAGTAATTATTAACATCAAATGAGTAACCTATAGTTGATAAAGAAAGGAACAATACCAAAACCAAACTTAATTTGAGGGAGGACATCGATAGTAACAGTGAGTTAAGCTATTTAAATATTTTCGTAAACTTAAGCTTCTCTCTCAAGGACATAATTGGCAATTGAGATTAATGAGTCTAAATCCGGGCCTTTTTTTAACGATATGACGCTTTTCTTTGCATCTTCTACAAGAGACTTTGAATATTCCTTTGCATAATCAATAGAACCGTATTTTTTAAGCAAATCAATTGCTTCTCCGATTAACTTCTGATCTTGAGTCTTACTAGATAAGATTTGAGTTAGCCTCTGTTTTTCAGATTTTGTAGCAAATTTGAAGAAATGAACTACCATCAATGTTCGTTTTCCCTCGGAAATGTCACCGCCAATTTCTTTTTTGTATTTCTTAAAGTCTCCAACTAAGTTAAGGACATCGTCTTGAATTTGAAATGCTAAACCTATTTTTTCGCCAAAATCACGATAAATAGTTTGAGTTTTTTGATCCATACCTGAAACAAAAGCCCCAACTTGACAGGAGAGACCCATCAGCGCCGAAGTTTTCCCGCAAATCATCTCTAAATATTCATCTTCAGAAATATCAAAACGACCATCACGTATCCACGATATTTCGATACCCTGACCATCGACAACGCGTTTGAATGCGTCTAAATATAATTTTTGGAATTCAGAAATACTACCAGAAGCAGACTTTGGAAGTTTTAAGTAGATAAGCTGTCGCAGCAGTAGAGTGTAGAGTGCATCTCCAGAATTGAGAGCCATTGCAAGCCCATGTGAGATGTGAAGTGTTGGTTCGCCTCGACGAAACAAAGAATTATCTTCAATATCATCATGAATTAGAGTAAAGTTGTGGAATAATTCAATTATTGATGATGGCTCTAGTGCAAGTTTAGGGTCTGAACCACCAATTGAACAGCACACCATGCATAAAAGAGGCCGAATTCTTTTACCGCCTCGACTTAAAAATGGAGACAGAAGACCATAAACTCGAGGATCTTCTTTAGATAAACTCGACTGCATATAAGTTTCTAGCTGATCGAGCGATGACTTAATGTGAGCTGGAATTTTCATATAAACCGACCTATTCGATATCTAATATTAAAAACCCACTGCACAATCAAAAACGCTTACTAGATTCACAACCCATGCACGAGAGCCTAAGGCATGAATTATTCATATCATACCAAAGGCGCACGCTTTGAGTTGGAAGCCATATCGAATAGCATTTTTTACAGAAACTGTTTTTGAGGTTTTTTGGAAGCCTCAGACGGTTCTTCTTGATTAATTCAAAGGCCATTTCGACGTAACGATTCGACCTACCGTGGTTTGGCTTAGAGTACTCTAGACGTGCTAATTCTAGTAGTTTTTCAACAGATTCAAAAACACTTGATTTAATAATCTTCTTTCGACGAATATCCATTAGGTAGTATATATGGATGATTTTGTATATAAATATTTCATTTTACCAATTTTTGACAGAAGTGGCTACAATATAGTCAATACAATCGTTTATGCACTGATAGCAATAGTTGCACTTTATGTAATAAACCGAAAAATACGGGGAAAAATTGCAATAAATGATGATTTTATAGTCGGAGTGCTGACTTTCGTACTATTTGGCTCAACTCTTAGAGTAGTTACAGATTCTATAGATACCGGAGTTTTTAAGCCAGTAAGCCAAATTCATCAATTAGTATTAGATAGCCGCATTTACAATTATGGATATTTTACAGTAACCCCTGGAATATACTTATTGACAGCCGGATTGCTAATAATCACAATGGCAATTTTATACAAGATCAAAAGAATGGACTGTCTTAAGTGGGCAGGCATACTATTGTGGGTACCGCATTTACTTTTACTACTGCCATTTATGACGTATTTAAGCCATGCTATAGTAATTGCCGCAATGGCAATAATACCAGCGTATGCAAGTCACTTGATACTGAAAGATAAGAAACTAAGCGCGATAGTACTAGCTCAGGCAACCGATGGAGCTGCGACATTCTATATTATTGACATATTCTCAAAAATAAGTGGAAAGCAATATTTTGAGCAACATGTATTTTCTGCTGCAATTGGAAGTTATTTTGGAAGTTTTGTCTCCTTCTACCTACTTAAAGTGATAATTGGATTTGGAGCAGCATACTTAATATCAACAGAAAAAATGGATCAGGAAGACAAAAATTTCATTATACTAGTACTTTTGATAATGGGATTTGCTCCTGGAATAAGAGACATACTTAGAATGAGCGTGGGTGGGTAAAACACAAAATCATTTTTTCTTTTTCTCTTTTTTAGCTTCCGTCTTTTTCGTTGATTTCTTACTCTTAAGTGCAGGGGTAGAAATTTTTGCCATCAGGCAGTAA
>CAZZKB010000135.1:0-2808 GCA_964654575.1 Microcaldota archaeon
GTTTACCAAGGACTTCCAGATATTTCAGACTTAGCCTATCTATATTCTCTTTCGGATCGAACTGCTCAAGCACTAATTGCACATACTCGCTACCCAACTGGTTCAGCTCCACTTCCGGCTCGTGCTCATCCCTATTCATTTGGTAATGTTTCAATTGTTCATAATGGAGATGTCACCTCATATCGATCGAATCTTAACGCAACCGAGTCTCTTCTTGCAGAAATGTATTATCGTGCTGGCGGAGACGATGTCGAATCGTTCCTAAAAACAGTTAAAAGAAGCTGGGTTGGTACTGATAGCGAAGTAATCTCTTCCATGCTTTACTTGCTTCTCAAATCACAACTAGTCTCTGACTCAACACTTTCTATTCCAGAGATTGTCGAAATTCTAACTTCACCTAGAAGCAATCAACTAACCAAGCTCCTGCGGGGAAGCTCTGAGCGAATGCGAAAGGAAGATTTACTCTCTAGATTTTCTGGCTTTGGTCTAGATGGGCCAGTTAGTGCTCTCTCGCTTATTGCTGATGAAAGTTCCACAAGTTTACTTGCCTTTAGAGATCGAAACGAATTCCGGCCTATGGTTATTGTTGTTGATCACCGGGGGAAAGTTGTTTATGTTGCAAGTGAGTTGCAACAAATAGAAGCAGCAACTGGTCTAGACATTTACTCAAGTGCTATCGAATCATATTCTCTTGAGCCTGGAAAATACTTACTAGTTTCAAGCGATAAGGGAATTTTAAGTTCAGGTCGTTCTAGAGATCGACCCTTAATTCCATCTCCTACTCGGTTAGGAGAAAGACTATCTGGTCAAATCGGTCAGTTTAGTGGAGATCGAGTTGATAATTATCGAGCTTACTTTGGTACTCTGGGCTCATATGGTGCATCGTACACTTCTGGAAGTGGTACTTTTGAATTACACGGTTGTGCTGAGCAAAATGCCTTCGAAGCAACTTCCATAAATCGAGTTATTGTCCATGGCAATGTTTCGATGATGTTTGGCAATTCCTTCAAGGGTCAGACCGCATTTATCCGAGGCAGAGCTGATAATCGTGCTTTCCAGCAGCTACGACCATTTGATGGTAATGAGCCAGTTGCAATAGTTGGCGAAACTGCTGGCACTTACGCATTCAAGATGATGAGCGGTGGTGTGGGGATGGTACTAGGTCTTTCACAATTAGGTCGAGAAGATCGTGACACTCCATTTGTCGGGGAATTTTTAGGTACGGGTATGGTTGGCGGAAAGATTTACGTGCGTGGAAATGTTCCAGACACTCACATTAAGCGACCTGCACTTCAAATAGATATTATTGCACACTTTGCCGATCTAAAAGATAAGGGCTTAATTTCTGAAGAAGCACTGCGAGAAATTAGACACAATCCATTTTCATTTGAACGGGTTAGGAAATTACTCGAATCGGATTCGGTTTCAAAAGATCATCTATCCGAAATCATTGACCAAGTAAAGCAGTTATATGATCCAAAGCTTCATGTTGAGAGGCGAGTTCTTAATTCAGAAGAACTCGACTCGCTAGGTCCTCGTTTAGAAGATTTTGTCACGACATTTGATTGTCCAGAAGGAACTTTAGAAAGACTAAGGAATTCTGAATACACGATAATTAGCGTTCGGTAATTTTTTTTAATAAATGAATAATTAAGATATAACAAGATTAAGATTTAGAGGCGTTTATAATTCGCCGACTCTTCTCTTGATTCTTCTCTTTAATCTCTTGCGCCTTTTCTTAACCCATTTCCAGCGCATTCGATTTTTCTTTTTCCATTTTCTTGGCTTCGAACCCATCAATTCACCTAAATAATTTAAACAATATAAATCGTAAAAATGATAATTAATAGTTGGGCTTAAATAGCTTTCCTTTAGTGTTTTTGTTAGTGATAATAAAATGGAATACGAAAAGCTCCTCTCTAGATATAGTTATGCAGAACTAAGGATACAAAAATCCACAGATACTTCTATCCGTATAAATAACGAAGAAGTTAAGACAGTTTCTGGAAACAGTTTTGGACTAAGCGTTCGTGTTCTTGAAAATGGGTCTTGGGGTTTTGCTTCAGGTGATAAATTATCTGATTTAGAAAATTTACTTATCACTGCAAAACGTCTTGCTCTGCTAAGTTCTGGTAAAATCAAGTTGTCTGAAAACGATGATTTTTCTTCACAAAAAGTGCGAAAAAAACACGATCAATTTGATATTGATCGAAAGATTAAGGAACTTCTTAGCGTTTCAAATGAATTGTCTGATGGGAAAATAATCTCCCGTTCTATTAGCTTTACTGACTCATACACTCAAAAGGAATTCTACAATTCAATTGGTCAATCTGTTTATGAGGATCAATTACACTCGTACTTGTCAGTTTCAGCAGTCTCAAAAAGTGCTGATAATATTCAGCGCTTTTCAGAGCGCTCCTCATCTTGCTCTGGTGCATCAAATCTCAATTATCAACTTGCTAGCGATGTAAAGAAAAAAGCAATCGCAATGCTCAACGCTGCGCCTTCTCCCAAAGGTCGTTTTAGCGTTGTTCTTGATCCAGAAATGACTGGTGTGTTTTCGCATGAAGCCCTGGGCCACGCAGCAGAAGCAGATTCGATTATCGATCGAGAATCTATTCTTGCTGGAAAAATCGGGATGAAAATTGGAAATGAAAATGTTACTATTGTTGATGACCCTACTGCAAATGATTTTGGTCACTATGTCTTTGATGATGAAGGTGTCAAAGCTCGACCAACAGTTCTTCTTTCAAAAGGCGTGCTTGCTAATTATATAAATTCAAAGGAAACTGCACGTGCCCTTGACAT
>CAZZKB010000136.1:0-2807 GCA_964654575.1 Microcaldota archaeon
CCGATGAGAGGAAACCATTAATTGCACCAACCAAAAATCCGCCTGCTGGCCAGGTTGATACGATTCCCATTACTGGTGCTAATGCTGTTGACAACATACTCATTGCAATTGTTGCTACTAAGAAAGAGACAGTTTCCTTGTCATTGATGTTCATCAAACCGACAATAATACCCAGTACTGCAAGGATTCCCCACAAAATTGGCAAGATCATTGGAGGTAGCATGCTTGACGCAAGACCCAAGATAATTGCTAAACCAATTCCACCAAGGAATGCCATTTCACCAATATTTTGTTTACCCATTTAAAATTCACCTCAAAACTTCCGATTAAGGAATTGAGCATTAGTCAAAAATGCGATTTTTAAAGTTATCGGGCTTCGAATTCGACAATTGACTAAATACCTGCCAATATTCCAACCATTCCAACAAAAAATGAGACCAAACTTAGGTTTCGAGCAAGTTTGTATGATGAATCTGGTTTTGTAGAAATAATATATATAGTGTAGAGTACGATAAGATCAGAAATCGAAACTAAAAATACTGAAAAATAATTGACTTTGATCCCAAGATAAAACGGCATGGTAGAGAGCAAAACAAACGAAAGGTAAAGAGCACATGCAAGATAGAGAGAATTCTGTTTTCCAATTAATATTGGCAGTGTTTTTGAGTTGCGTGCTTTCTTATCTCCTTCCATATCTTGTGCAGATTTAACTATTTCACGCGCAATTCCAGCTACAAGACCAAGAAGAAATAATGAGCCTGAAAGATTGCTAATTGTGTTAGAGATTGCCAATGAACCAAATATGAATGGGATACCCATAGTTAAACCAATGTAGAAGTTTCCAATAAATGGCAAATCTTTGAGTCGATAATTATAGAGAACGGCAAGAAAATTGAAAACAATCGAAATCAAAAATGAATTTGTATTTATGAAAAATGCTAAAACAATGGACAGAATATGACAGAAGACTGAGAAGTAAAGCGCGAAGTTCAACGAGATCGTGCCTTTGACTAGAGGTCGATCCTTTTTATTGTTTAATCGATCTGTCTCTACATCAAAGTAATCATTAAGTGAGAACGATCCCATTTCACTAAAGACCGGAACAAGAAGAGATAACAATACTGGGGCAGTTAGGGGCGGAAGACCATGAAAGATAATAATTTCTGAAATCAAAACAGCAAATGAAAGCATTAGTGCATGTTCAAAGCGAGTTAGTTTGTAAAGCTCTTTGATAAATGAAATCATAGTATCATTCAAGAAGTAGCAGAAAACATATAAATAGCAACCTGGTGGAGTAAATCAATAGAAAGGGATTATATGGGAAATACTTACAGCGTTCAGATAATTGATGAGCAGACAAAAGAAAAATTAGTTGAGAGGATATTAACAACCAAAGAGTTGTATGAGCGAAAAGCTTCGATACACGGAACTTGCCTAAAGTTTTTTAGCGATGATCATGAGTTTAAGGATATGTGGGAAGATAATTTCGAGCCGATGCTAGATAGCATAAGACCACATTGTAGACTTTTTGCAGTTAAGGCCCAGAAATTTAGAGTTCTTTATGAGCCAAGATCAAAGACAGTAATTATTGAAGGATGTGATTACTACGGGTGGGTAAAGAGTATTGCACTTGGACTTGTAGCCGATTTTCTTGAAGATTTCAGTTCTGAGCATCGACGATATTCCGTTCATGGATCATTTGTAGATAATGGAGGGCGGGGAGTTTGCATGATCGGCCCTTCTGGAAGCGGAAAAACAACTTTGACTTATGGGTTGTTGCTCGACTCAAATTTTAATTTTCTAACTGATGACTGGCTTTTTGTAAGATTTGCCGGGTCAGACAACTTAGCATATTCTTCTGAAAAGAATTCTTATATAAGAGGAGACTTGGGCAAAGCATGGCCAATATACAGAAAAAAACTAGTTGGAATTAAAAAGGACAAACGACAGAGAGCAATTGTAGATGTGAAAAATCTTGTCGGTCAAGATCGAATTAGAACAGAATCAAACATAACTGCAACAGTTCTTCTGACTAGAGATCAGAAATTACCTCCATTAAAGAAATTTAAACCTCAAGAAGCAGTAGAATTTATGATAAAAAATGATTTTTGCAATCCACATCAACTAGTAAGAACGAAAGAAAAAATTGCAAAGAGAAAGAAATTCTTCCTGGAATTGTTTAAAAGAACTCCAACATATCTGCTTAATACTATTGAGACACCGCAGCAAAGTATGCAGAGGATTAAAGATATTTTGAGAGATTAGATAGTTATGAAAGTTAAAATTGGATTAGTTCAAATGTCAATGGACAATGACAAAGAAAAAAATGTAAAAAAAGCAATAAAAATGATAAAAAAAGCTGCTAAAGCTGGAGCTCAAATTATTGCACTTCCTGAGTTGTTTAACACCCTTTATTTCTGCAATATAGAGAAGGGAAATTTCACGCAATGGGCTGAAGAAATACCAGGAAAAACCACTGAATTGTTATCAAAAGTTGCAAAAGAACTTGGAATAGTTCTTGTTGCCGGCTCGATCTACGAACACGATAGAAGCAGTGGAAAATATTACAACAGTGCAGTTGTCTTTGATGAGAATGGGCAAATGCTTGGAAAATATCGAAAAATACATATACCGCACGACCCTTCATTTTATGAACAAAACTACTTTGAAAAAGGAGATCTTGGGTACAAGACATTTGAAACCAAATATGGAAAAATAGCAGTTCTTATTTGCTATGATCAATGGTTTCCAGAAGCGGCAAGAGTATTGGCATTAGATGGAGTAAAGATAATATTTTATCCGACAGC
>CAZZKB010000137.1:0-2783 GCA_964654575.1 Microcaldota archaeon
AAATTAAATGGCTAAAACATACATTGATACGGTAAAATACTTGATTTATACAAACGTTGAAATTGACGGGCTTGTTGAAAAGCCTGACGTAGTAGGCGCAATATTTGGTCAGACAGAAGGATTACTTGGTGACGAATTAGATCTTCGAGACTTGCAGAAAAACGGTCGAATTGGAAGAATTGAAGTCGATTTAGCAGGTAGAGATGGAAAGACCAAAGGTGTCATAAAAATACCAAGTAGTCTTGATATGGTTGAGACTTGCATTATTGGTGCAGCACTTGAAACCGTAGATCGAGTAGGTCCATGCGAAGCAAAATTAGAGATTACAAAGGTCGAAGACACCAGAAGCATCAAGAGAAAGTTCTTGGTTGACCGAGCAAAGAGCTTATTGAAGAACTTGCTTAACACAGAAATTCCAGAAAGTAAAGAAATTTCCGAGATGGTCAGAGAAGAAGTCAAGACTGCTGAGATAGTTGAATATGGTTCAGACAGACTTCCAGCCGGGCCTGGCATAGATAAGAGCGAGGAAATTGTCTTTGTCGAAGGAAGAGCAGACGTAATCAACTTGCTCAAGAATGATATTACAAACGTTGTCGCAATCGGCGGAGCAAAAGTAACTCGAACAATCATCGAATTGTCTAAGAGAAAGGAAGTTACAATTTTCCTTGATGGCGACCGAGGCGGAGATATAATACTTAACGAACTAGTCCAAAGCGGAGTCGATGTTGATTTTGTCTGCAGAGCTCCAACTGGAATGGAAGTTGAAGAGCTAACACGCAAGGAGATCATAAAGTATCTAAGGAACAAGATACCTTATGAGCAGAGCAACGGCAAGAAAGGCGGAGCTGCACCTGAACGAAGAAAGGTAGAAATACCAAAATTCAGACAGGAAGAGCAGCCAGAGCCAATAAGAGAAATAATAAAAGAAACCGTTCGCGAGCAGCCTCCAGTGCGAGAGCAGAGACAGCGAAGAAATGAGCAGACAGAGTCTGAACCTCAATATAGCAGAAGAAGTGTTGAGCAGAGGGCTGAAAACATAGTCGCATCAACAAGAGAATCTGAAAAAACAGTAGACGAGCCAAAGAAAGAAGTTTATGAAAAAGTCAGTAAAAATGAACTTGTAAAAGAACTTGAAGCTCTTGGGAACAGCCTTAGAGCAAGGTTCTACAATGATAACTTTGAGCGTGTGCTTGAAGTACCAGTTCGAGACGTCATAAAATCTCTTGGCGAGCGAAATGATGTTCATGCAATAGTCTTTGATGGAATTATTACTCAGAGACTTGCAGACTTGGCATCAAAACAGGGAGTCAAAGTCTTAGTTGGACTTAAACTAGGTAATGTAAACAAGGCTCCTGAAAATCTTGAATTGATAACTAAATCATAAATTTTTTAATTTATTTAATAATTCATTTTAGACGATGAAAAAAGGAGATGGAAAAATGACAAAGGAAAAACTCACACTTCCTGGAGAACATCTAAACAGCTATGAAGAAGCTGAACCGGGAGATAATGCGTATTCAGCAAATGATGAAGTGTACTCTGCAGGCTTTGGAATAAAGCAGGAAAATAGTGCAGAAAGAAAAGTAGACATAGTAACAAAAAGAAAACTCGAAAAACCAGTTCCTGGAATGGAAGTTTATTGCTTGATAACCAAAACCAGTCCAAATAATGCAATGGCTCTCTGCGTTGCAAAAACAGAGATAGAAGGTCACGGAAGAGGACTTGGTATGGATGCAGTATTATCAGTATCGGAAATCAGAGAAGGCTTCGTAAAGGATTTAAGAGACGAGATAAAGATAGGAGATATAATTAAGGCAAAAGTTTCATCCATAACAAAGACTGGTATCGAAATAAGTATGAAAGATTACTCCTCAGGGGTAGTAAAAGCATTCTGTCCAAAGTGTCGAGGAATGATGGAATTGCAGGACAATATTTTTGTCTGCAAGTGCAGATGGAAAGAAAGAAAGAAGCTTCCAAATGTGGATCAGCCAGAGCGTAGCGAAAGGTTTGAACGACGCAGTAGCTTTGGAGAAGGGCGCGGTGAGCGCAGACCATATCCGCGAAGAGACGGCGAAAGACGAGATTTTAGACGCGAAAAACGATATTAGACGATATTATATTGTTGTCGATACACAAAAATAATGCTAAACAATTAGGTGATGAGAAAAATGGCAATCAAAGTATTAGTAAATGAGAAAAATGTTCTTGAACTTGATTTAGGCGACATGGACCAATCATTGGCACAGCTTTTAGCAGAGAAATTAAGTGCTGATTCGAGTGTCGAATTTGCAGCATACAAGATGGACCACCCAGTATATGCAACACCAAGACTTTATGTTAGAACAAAAAAGGGCGAGCCATCAAAAGTAGTCCTTGAAAAGATCGAAGAAGTAAGAAAAGAGATTGGTGAATTTAAGGAAAAATTCTCAAAGATAGTTCAATGAATTTAGGGTCAAAATAATGGAACTAAATTCAAGTTCAATAAAAGAGACAATACAAAAGGCAATCGACAACCCACCAAAAGAGTGGGTCGTGTTGCTTCTGACCCTAGGACTATTAGTATTGAGTGTATATTTGTCTAGATCAAATGGCAGCCTCTCGACCCTGCCAGTTATCTTTGGAGTACTCATCATACTAGAACTAGCTTATTTTGTAGGTAAAGAAGTCAAAGAAGGAACTACAAAAAATGGCTGGAAGGGAGAATTACTAGAAACATTTTATGCTCTAATTATCGCAGTAGTTATTTGGCAAGCGGCATCTTTTTTACTTAAACTGGCAATTTT
>CAZZKB010000138.1:0-2783 GCA_964654575.1 Microcaldota archaeon
TGAAGAGTAGGAATACGAATCTTCTCTAGAGACAACAAAAAGAATGGGTTTGTTGTAAGAGCGAATTGAGTTTTGAATATTTACTTCTTGATATTCGACTCCTGGAGAGAGAAGAACTACTTTCGTTATGCTCTGATCATTTGCAGCAGCATTGATTGCTGCAGTTGAACCAATGCTTGCGCCCACAACATAGACTTGGTTTACGGAAGGATAGTTTCTAGTGATATAGGATTTGGCACTAGTAACATCATTTTTCATGTTTAGGAAGCCAGTCGAATCGAATGAATCGAAAGTACCTTGATTGACACTTTCTCCATGCCCACGCATGTCGATAGGCATAATTATAGCATCAGGAATTGCCTCATGAAGTTTCCAGAGAAGGGTTTGTGGATAGTCTTCTAATGTGTGATCAAGCATTGGAAGTAGAAGAATAAGCTTTGTTGGAGTTGAAGCTTTACTAGAGTATAGATAACCCCGAATTTGCCAATTGTCAGATGGATAAAAGATTGGAGTGTAGTTCAAAGGTGTAAAATCTGGCGGAGGTAAAGTTTGAACTTGTTGATTTGAAACCGTAGAATTTTGCAACGGATTAGATTGCGAATTAGGTAAAGAAGATTGATTTTGTGAGTTTGGCATAACACAACCAAATATCAAGATCGACATTGCAAGTAAAACGAGAATATTTTTCGACATAGTATAAACTAAAATACCAAAGTATTAAACCTTTGATGATTGGAGAGTTTGAGCAACTTTAATACATTCTTCTTTGGAAAGTGTTTTTGCACGTCTAGAAGCTAGTTCATCAAGACATTCTAACTGCTCTTTGCTAAATTGTTTAGAGTCTAAAAGAGCATTTCGAACAGTTTTATTTTTATGAGAGAAGAGATATCGAATAATGTTTTCAAGGAAAACAGACGACTTGAACTTTGTTGGTTTAAGAGTTATAAGCGCCGAATCAACTCTTGGACTAGGACGGAATAGATTTCTTGAAATTGTTCTTTCTAATTTCACATCGAAAAACAATTGTGAAGTTACACTAAGTCGACCATAATTACCAGTGTTTGGTTTTTGCGCCATTTTTTGTGCAAACTCTTTCTGTACTATTAGAATTGCTAAATCAAAATCAAAGTCTTTTAGTCTGAAGATAATATCTGAAGATATATAGTAGGGGATGTTACCAAAAACCACATCGAAGCGATTTGACGGAAATTCAAGAAAATCACCTTCGATGACTGTGACATTTTGATTGGCAAATTTTTCTCTTAATAATGCAGCAAAGCGAGAATCTTTTTCAACGATAGTCAAATGTTTTGGATTTTGTGATAAAATTGCTTCAGTTAATCTTCCATCGCCTGGACCGATTTCAAGAACATTTTTATCAGAGCAGTTTCCAAGTTTTGCTTCTAGTATGAGGATATTTTTATCATGCAAAAAACATTGACCAAGTGATTTTTTTCGCTCCAGAGAAAGCACCTATAATATATTCTGATCTCGTTTTCCTTCGATAATCAGTATCGCATCGATAAAACCGTAAGCATAATTTGCTGCACCAAAGGAAGTGAAATAATCCCCCGAATCATAAAAGTGTTTCGCATCAATAAAATAGTTTTGTGCGTGATCTAAAACGTCTTGATATTTACTCTCAAGACCTAATTCCTTGGCAATTGTAATGATTCGCTTGAGTTTATCCAAGTCCTTTAATGTTCGCTCTTTCTGATCCATAACTAAACCTCTCGAACAATATCTTTAAATGGACGACGAGGAACTGGATCGTTTGAAGAAGCATAGCCAAGGGCAAGCACTGCAACTGGAACTTGGTATGAACCGGCCTTGATAATTCGAGAAATCTCTAAGGGCTCAAAACCAATCAACCACGAACAGGAGATCCCTTGATCAAAAGCAGCTAATTCTGCATATGTAGCAGCAATAGTAGCATCTTGTGACGAATAGAAATCGCTATTTTCGGCATGTAGTTCTTCAGAATGCTTAAGGTCAGCACAAAATACAAGTAAAACAGCTGCAGAGTTAACTAACTCATCTTCAGAAGTATAACCAATTTCTTCAATTAATTCTTTTGTCAGAACCGCGTAAATTTTGTAAGATTGAAGATCACCAGAAGATGGCGCTCGAGTTGCCGCATCGACAATGACAGCCAATTTCTTCTGCTCAATTGGCTTTTCTAGAAAATCAGTAGCTCGACCCCTTTTCTTTACTAAATCAGAAAATTCCATAGATAAAGTGATGTTTGAAGAGTTAATAAAACGTAGGGAACAAAACTAAAAGTAAACACAAATGAAAGTTAATGAGAATAAGAGAATTATAAGGTGTCAGCAGCAGCGTATTTTCCCGCCCAGGGGGCAGTACAGATATCGCCGTGAAAGAGCTTAACTTCTGAGTTCGGGATGGGATCAGGTGTTTCCCCTTTCCTATGACCGCTGACAAAGAATATATATTATAAGATGAGTTTTTAAAGCTTCGTTTAGCTACCTCGAGAAAAATAGAAAACAACATAAAAACATCGCAAAATAGATAAATCATGGAAAAAACAGATGTAGTAGATATTAGGCATTGGTCTGAACAACTAGCAGACCGAGTTATTGCCGAGAAAAAAGAACCTTATGTAATCTCAGGTGGTATGACAACCTCTGGCCCATCACACCTAGGCACTCTTTGTGAGTTCTTCTTCCCTTCGATAATAAATAAGGCACTACTAGCAAAGGGCAAAAAGACCCATTTCTACTTTGTAGCAGACATACTTGATGCTTTTGATGGAATTCCAGTAG
>CAZZKB010000139.1:0-1080 GCA_964654575.1 Microcaldota archaeon
CATTCTGCCGTAGTTTTTAATTTTATTTTTTTAATTCATTTTGCAATATTTTTACTAATTCTGAACCAATTCTTGCCTGTGCTTCTTTTGAGCTTGCTCCTAAATGAGGGGTTAGATAAACATTATCAAGTTCAGTTAATTTTCCCTTGTATGGTTCAACTGAAAAAACATCGAGTGCAGCGCAAGAAACCTTGCCACTTTTACAAGCTTCATACAATGCATCTTCGTTAACTATCTCGCCCCTTGCACTATTGATTATCATAACACCATCCTTCATTTTGGCGATGTTCTCGCTGTTAATTACGTTTCGGGTCGAGTCTGTCAATGCAGCATGAATCGAAATAACATCTGCCTCTGCAAAAAGTTCGTGCAATTCAACGTATCTTGCAATGCCGTCATTATGCCTTGGAGGTGGGTTGTATGCAATAACATTCATTCCAAGAGCAAACGCCTTTTTGCCTAGCATTGCTCCGATTCTACCATATCCAATAATCCCGATAGTTTTGCCCTCGATCTCCCGACCAATCAAGTTTTTCTTATCCCAAATTCCATTTTTCATTTGGTGGTGTGCTTTCTGCACGTTTCGAAGGCCACATATCATTAATCCAAGTGCAAGTTCGGCTACTGCATTTGTAGAGGCTCCTGGTGTATTCATAACTTTAATTGATTTTTCCTCGCAAGCTTTAGCATCGACATTATCAAGTCCAACTCCGGCTCTTGCAACTATCTTTAGTTTTTTTGCGTGAGTTAGCAATTCTTTAGTGACTTTTGTAGCACTTCTGACAATCAAGACATCTGCGTTTTCCAATTTTTTTGGTAAATCCACTGGTGAAGGTTTATATTCAACATTTCCAAGCTTTCTAATTTCTTCAACTACTTCTTTTTCCATCTCGTCAGCTATAAGTATCTGCATAATAATCACTCAAATATTGTCCAATTTGCTCTTTATTCTTATTCATCTCTTATGATACTCCATTTATTAACATTTTTTCCTATATTCATTTGCATGTCTGCAAATGCAATTCAAGTTCATCCCCTACGCAGAATGCTTGATTCAACAAATTCTGATCTAGTTGTGGC
>CAZZKB010000139.1:1180-2764 GCA_964654575.1 Microcaldota archaeon
AGTCATGCGTCTATTAGATCTTTCAATTGCTTTGCAATATTGTCTGGATTTCACTTCTTCTGTTCCCGAGTCTCGTATTAACAGTGCTTTTGGCAATCTGGATAAAGCCGATTTACTTAAAATCGGTCACGATAACATCGAATATATATCGTCGCATTCTCCATCTCAATCTATTCGTGAGCATGCAGAATGGCTTTTGTTTTTTATAAAATCAACTTCACTTTCATCCAAGTTGGGAGAAAAAAAGAGTTTCGAAAATTAATAAAAAAGAAAAAGATTTAGTCACCAAGACCTTTAGCCGTAACTTTGAATACTGCTTCACCCTCAGGCATGTTTGGTGAGTCAACTAATCTAGCAATTCTTTTGTCTTCCTTGCTCTTTCGAACATACAATCTGTATGTCGACATGTGTGCTAGCACATGGCCACCAATTGGTGTTGTTGGATCTCCAAAGAGAATTCCTGGGTTATCCATAACCTGGTTTGTAACATACACTGCCAAATTGTGCTTTTCAGCTAACTTCTGCAATGTGTGAACATGTTTGTTCAATTTCTGCTGTCGCTCACCAAGCGCTCCTCTTCCTAAGTAATCAGCTCTAAAGTGAGAAGTTAGCGAATCGATTACGACCAGTTTGATATTATTCTTCTCGATTATCTCATCTGCTCTCTCAGCTAGTATTATCTGATGATCGCTGTTTTCTGCTCTTGCAACAGTTATGTTCTTGAGTACTGTTTGTGGATCGAGTTCAGCTGCCTCAGCCAATTGGACTATTCGCTCAGGTCTGAATGTTGCTTCAGTGTCTATGAACAAAACCCCACCACCAAGTCCTCCTTTTTCAATTGGTAATTGTACATTTACTGATAGTTGGAAACCAAGCTGACTCTTTCCGCTTGAGAATTTTCCATACATCTCTGTGATCGCCATCGTTTCGACTCCGCCGCCGATTAATTCATCTAGTGCAGTTGATCCAGTCTTAATTCTGCTTATGCTCTTTCTTCGCTCATAAACAACATCAGCAGTCTCATATCCGATTTCAACCATCGTCTTTGCAGCTTCGATTGCTTTCTTTGCTGATTCTACGCTCATTCCTGCAATTTCAGCTAGTTCGTGTGGCATTGCTGCTGCAAGAGCACTAAATTCACCATAACCAGAGCTTCTTAATTTTTCAGCCGTTACTTCGCCAACTCCTGGCAAGTCTTCAAGCTCTTTGTAATATTTTTTCTTTCCCTTATCTTTTTCCTTATCTTCAGCCATAATCACGCACCTTTCTTCAATCTTAATTATTTGTTATTATTTGGGAAAACCAAAAGTTTTAGGTTTCCAATTTTCAATGTGTAAAACTCGTTTCCGTTTTTGGAAACATTTTTCCACATCCCACCGACATTACTATAAACCACATTTCCATTTTTGTCCCGATCAGCCTGTACGACTCGTAAATCTGGTCGGTTAAGTCCAGTTGCTTCATTTGATCCAGTCTGCTCAATTGGATTTGATTTTTCTGTAACTGGGGCTTCTACAAACCCATCGTCATCAAACTTCACATCCTTCTGCTTCATGTTCTCCTCCTCTGCCATTAGTATATACT
>CAZZKB010000140.1:0-2742 GCA_964654575.1 Microcaldota archaeon
CAACATTTTAAAACCCAACGTATGTTGGGTTTTATTTTTTCACAGCAACAATCATATAATTATCAAGCGCGTTAAATGGGATTTTGAGCTTTTGAATAGGCTTAATTTTTTTGAGAAAGCTAAATGCCCATCGTGTGGGGCGGTACATCTTTTCCAATTTTGTAAAAAGATAATCTAAGCTTACTATATGAGGGTGGTGATAGAGTTTTGTGATTTGGAACCCGTGCTCTGTTAAAAGTCGTTGTAGAGTTTTTTTATGATAGTAATTGACGTGCATGGTCATAAACCACGGCCAATGACGTCCCATTAAGCGAGGCACGAGCCCATGAGTGTCCATTGTTGAAAAGAAGATTATTCCATCTTTTTTTAATAAATCACGGACTTTATATAAAAAAGGATGAGGCGCAGTCACGTGCTCAAACACATCCCAAAAAACAATCACATCAAACTGCTGTCCGTGTGTATCCCAATTTTCCAGCAAACCCGAGTGAACGTTAAAACCATTTTGACGGCAATACTCACTTGCATGAGAGCTAGGTTCAATACCCATCACTGAATGACCCCTCGCCTTTGCAGCTTCTAAAAAACCTCCATAATAACTTCCAATTTCAAGAATCGACTTCCCTTCTAAAGAAGTTTCTTTCAAAACCTCTCCTAAATAATATTGAAATGTCAGTAGCCGAGCTTCCTTTTCCTTTAGATAAACACTATCTTCAACGCCTGCATAAAACGAAGAGAGAGACGAGAAATCAGGCACAAAACTCGAATAAATGTGTTTACAAGAGAGGCACTCCAGAATATCGGAGGCAAACGAATGATCAAAGCTTGTGCACGAATAATTTTCTGAGCTGATCTCCGGACGAATAATTGATTTTTTAGCTTTAAGATAAACCTTACTATTCTGATTATGACAAACAGGGCACTGTCTTACTTCAATCATAAAAAAATCCTTTTTTATCTTGTTTTGATTTATTGCCTTTTTCTGCAACCTTCAATTGTCGGTGACAACCTCACCTATATGCAAGCCACATGCTTTCTATTTGTTTGGCTTACAATTGATGTCTTTCATTATTTTTCAAAAAATGAGAAATGGAAACTATGCAAAAAAGCATTGTTTTGTTTCATTGTATTTTTTCTCGTGATTGTCCCTTTAAAAAACAGAATCAATGAAAAAAATGATTTTGATCTAACACATGTGAGTGATGGATCTCTTCAGACTGAGTACGCTTTGGAACTACTATCTAAAAATAGAAATATTTATTCTGAAGATGTCCCGCAAGGATTTTTTGGATTGAGTGGAACTCACCATGATTTTATTGATGAACATGGTGAAAAAGTAAGAATACTAAATCCTGCACATTTTCATTATATCTACCCTCCTGCATTTACGTTACAGTCGTATCCTCTTTATTGGATCATGATGAAAACAGTTGGGTGGTTTGATCAAAGACTCACACTTCTTGTGTATTTTATAGGCACCTTATTTTTATTGTACGCTTTACTTCAAAAAACAGAACTAGAAGATGATTTAAAATATTTAGCGTTATTCTATTTAATGCTGAATCCATTCTTTTTGGAGCATTTTCTTGGTGGTAGAAATGATATTGTAATACTTTTTTGGATTTTATTTAGCTTGTCATTTTTAAAAGAAAACAAAGCAAAACAAGCTATATGGTGTATTGCTATAGCATGTGTCATGAAGCAAACGGCGTGGGTTATAGCTCCTTTTATTTACTTATATCTGTTTCACCTTTGGAATTTGCCTTTGAGAACATTCCTTAAAAAAGCAGCTCAATATTCTATTATACCACTTATATTTTCATTGTTGGTTTTTGTACCGTTTATTGTGTGTGATGCTCGAGGTCTTTGGACAGACATGTTTTTATATCCTTCTGGAAAAATACCCACAAGCTATCCTGTAAACGGATATTCACTTTTAGCATTTATGGTGCGTGCAGGCTACTTAGGAACTTTTTTAGACCCCTATCCTTGGATGGCAAAAATTCAGTTAACGGCCTTCTTATTAATGTTTGTATGGAGTTATAAGAGATTAAAAAAAGATAACACCGTTTCTTTGTGTATCCTACAAATAACTCTTTCTTTAATTGTATTTTTATTATTTTCAAGATTCTGCCAAGGTAACTATGCCGAAATTACGATCAAGTTTTTTGGATTTTATTGGATATTTAAAAGATTAGAAGAAGTAAAAAGGAATACTTTATGAAAAAAGCACTGATTACGGGAATTACAGGACAAGATGGAGCTTACTTAGCCAAACTCCTTTTAGAAAAAGGTTACGAAGTTTATGGGGCTTATCGACGTACTTCAGATCTCAATACAGGTAGGTTGGAAAAGCTTAAAATTGATCGTGATATTAAATACACATCACTTGAGCTGCTTGAAATGTCGAATATTCTAAGGTCTTTGGAAAAAATTAAGCCGGATGAAGTCTATAATCTAGCAGCTCAAAGTTTTGTCGGCGTTTCATTTGAACAACCCGTTCTCACTTCTGATATTACAGCTCTTGGTGCTTTACGTATTTTAGAAGCTCTTCGCACTGTTGGAATGTCATCTAGATTTTATCAGGCGTCATCGAGTGAAATGTTTGGCAAGGTTGTGGAAACACCTCAAAAAGAAACAACACCTTTTTATCCTCGAAGTCCTTATGCAGTCGCTAAACTCTTTGCTGGCGGAATGCTAAACTTAGTTGAAAATTAGGAAAAAGAACGGCTCCTCATGTGA
>CAZZKB010000141.1:0-2681 GCA_964654575.1 Microcaldota archaeon
CAGGAAAAGAAGTGAAGAGAAAGGTGCTTGACATGCAGAAGCCAAAAAAAGTACTAGTAATTGGAAGTGGTCCGATTGTTATTGGTCAATCAGCCGAATTTGATTACTCAGGCACACAGGCATGTCGAGCACTAAGAGAAGAAAAAATTGAAGTCGTTCTCGTAAATTCGAACCCGGCAACAATACAGACTGATCCTGAAACAGCAGATAGAGTTTACATAGAGCCTTTGACTGCAGAAGTCTTAGAGAAGATAATCGAAAAAGAAAAGCCAGATGGGTTGCTTGGCACTGTTGGCGGCCAAACTGGTCTTAATCTTTCAGTTGAGCTTTACAAAAAAGGAATCCTAAAGAAATATAATGTCAAGTTTTTGGGAACTGATGCCGAGGCAATTGAAAGGGCTGAATCTAGAGAAAAATTCAATAAAATAATGGAGCAAATTGGCGTGCCAATACTTCCTGGAAGAGTAGTGCGAGATTTCGAATCGGCAAGAGAATTCGCAAACAAAAGTGGATACCCACTAATAATTAGGCCATCGTACACACTTGGTGGAACCGGTGGCGGAATTGCAAAAGACGAAAACGAATTGAGAACGATAATGGATTTAGCTTTGCGACTTAGTGCAACAAATGAAGCACTAGTCGAGCGAAGTGTAGTTGGCTGGGGCGAATTTGAATATGAAGTAGTGCGAGATGGAAATGGAAATTCGCAAATAATTTGTAATATGGAAAATATAGATCCAATGGGTGTGCACACTGGAGAAAGTATCGTAGTTGCACCATCACAAACACTAAGTGACGAAGACCACCAAATGCTGCGTGATGCATCATTGATGATAGTAAATGCAGTTGGAATAGTAGGTAGCTGCAACGTGCAGTTTTCGTTTAACCAAGACAAAGGAGAGTATTATGTAATAGAAATTAATCCTCGGCTTTCAAGGTCATCAGCTCTTGCATCAAAGGCAACTGGATACCCGATCGCACGAGTTGCAACTAAAATAGCACTTGGATATAGTCTTGATCAAATTAAGAATAAAATAACTGGAACTAGTGCAGCTTTTGAACCAACACTTGATTATGTCGTTTTGAAAGTGCCCAGGTGGCCATTTGATAAATTTCCAAAGAGCGATCGACGCATAGGCACGCAAATGAAGAGCACTGGAGAAGTCATGTCAATTGGCAGAACTTTTGAAGAGGCTCTAAATAAAGCATTACGAAGTTTAGACATAAAGATTCCGAAGGAAATTAACTACAAAGACCATCTTTTCCCGCCGACGGATCTAAGAATTTATGCTCTTTTTGAAGCATTTCGAGCTGGAGTTAGTGTTGAGGAATTGAAAAAAATAACAATGATAAATCGCTGGTTCTTGTATCGGCTCGAATACATGATTCAGATTGAAAATGAAATCAAGAAAACTGGAGCTGCGACACTTAAATCAAAAGAACTGATAACTAAGGCAAAAAAAGCAGGTTTTTCAGACCGACAGATTGCACAGCTAATTGGTAGTGAAGAAGATATCGTACGAAAAAGCCGCAAAGCTCTTGGAATAAAACCAACATACAAAATTGTTGATTCTTGCGCTGGCGAATTTGAAGCAATAACTCCATACTATTATTCAACTTATGAGCAGGAAAACGAGGCGATAAGCAAAAAAGAAAGAAAAATAGTTGTCCTTGGTTCTGGCCCAATTAGAATTGGACAGGGGATTGAATTTGATTATTGCTGCTCGCACGCTTCTTTTGCACTCTCAGAAATGGGAATCAAAAGTATAATGATTAATAATAATCCAGAAACTGTTAGTACAGATTTTGATTCTAGTGAT
This sequence comes from Microcaldota archaeon, assembly GCA_964654575.1. Taxonomy (GTDB): domain Archaea; phylum Micrarchaeota; class Micrarchaeia; order Anstonellales; family Bilamarchaeaceae; genus Bilamarchaeum. The sequence continues at coordinate 1,821 of CAZZKB010000141.1, forward strand.
CGACTTTATTTCGAGCCTTTAACATTTGAAGATGTCATGAACGTAATTGAAAACGAGGACCCAGAAGGTGTGATTGTCCAATTAGGAGGACAGACTAGCATCAATTTGGCAGAGAAATTACATAGCGCAGGGGCAAACGTTCTTGGAACAGATATTGATGGAATCGATATTGCAGAAGACCGGGAAAGGTTTAGAGAGTTATTAAACAAATTGAAAATCCCACAACCACAAAATGGCACTGCGATGAGCGAGGAAGAAGCTCTAATAGTAGCATCGAAAATTGGATACCCAATTGTAGTTCGACCAAGTTATGTTATTGCAGGCCGAGCAATGGAAATCGTAAGAAACGATGAAGAATTACGCAGATATATCCATGAGGCAGTTGAAGTTAGCGAGAAGAAACCAGTACTAATTGATAAATACCTAGATAATGCGATCGAATGTGAAGTTGATGCGATTAGCGATGGTAAAACACTATTCATTGGGGGAATAATGGAGCATATTGAACCAGCTGGAATTCACTCTGGTGATGCTAACATTGTACTTCCATCAATAAGAATAAGCGAGAAAGATAGAAAAACTCTTCAAGAATACTCAGAGAAAATTTCAAATGCACTCAAAATAATTGGAATGGTCAATATTCAATACGTAGTAAAGGATGGGGTTGTTTATGTTCTTGAGGCAAACCCGCGAGCAAGTCGAACAATTCCGTATGTTAGCAAAACAATCGGAATACCGATGGCAAAACTGGCAATAAGAGCAATGCTTGGAGAAAAATTGCCAACTAAGTTGGAGAAAGAAATCAGACAAAATCATTACAGTGTAAAGAGCGTAGTTTTCCCATTCCTTAAATTAGGCGGA
>CAZZKB010000142.1:0-2649 GCA_964654575.1 Microcaldota archaeon
ATACCAAGCACTTTTGCACTAAATTCTGCATCTCTACTATAATATAGACCAACAGTCTTTGGAAGCCCATCTACATCAGATGGAAGAATCTTTGTTGATGATTCTTGATCGGTGCTCTGAGTTGTTTCATCTTTTTCACGCACTTGTGCATAGAAGTTTCCTGGCATTTCAACTTCAATGTCATTTTCTTTTGCTACTTCCATTACCGATTCAGGTGGAATTCCATTTGATCGATAAAGTGTGAACAGATCTTTAGCTGAGATTTTACTTTTCTCAGAAACCCCTCCTTTTGTCTTCTTTACTAAATTGATTACTATTGATCTTGCTTTCTCTTTTGTTGCACCATAGCGCTTTTGTTCCTCAGCAATAACATCAATAGTAGTTTCTACCCCGCTCTTTAGGTGAGGGAAAATATATTCTAAGTGATCTGCATGACCTTCGACTATTTTGGCATAATCAAGGTTGTAACCAAACTTCTGCTCAAAGCCAAAGACACGCCGCAAAATCATCCTTAAGTTGTAGCCTCCGCCAGAGTTACTTGGAAGCATTCCATCAGTAACTGTGAAGAGTAAAGTTTGCAAATGATCTGCACTTGCATAAAGCGCTTGAAGCGGCTCAAGTTGATCGAAGAGTTCTTTCTTTGTAGTACCGAGCATGTGGGCTACTTTTTCTTTCTCTTTTTCCATATCTTCTACTTCATCTTCATTTAGACTGCCAGAAATCTTTGCATATCTAGTGAAAAGATCTCGATCGATCTTGACCCCAGTTTGTTTTTTCATCTGCTCAATTACTGGACCAAAAACAACTTCGTAACTAGTCGGCTCGCCAGAAGTTATCCATGACAAGCGTGAAAGACCAGCGCCCATATCGATGACTTTTGTGTTTAGTTCCTTAAAGCCGGTTTTTGTAACTTCATATTGCATGAAGACACAGTTACCTAATTCTAAACCACGACAGAAATATTCAATTGATGGACCAAAGTTGCCTCCACCAGCCCAAACATCTTCTTGGAAAACAATTTCCTCTTCTGGAATTCCTAGGGCTTTTAGATAATTAAGGTCATGAGCCAATGCTTCATCCTTCCAGTAGAAGAGACCAGTCTTATTAGTGTTAAATGCATGCTGACCAATCATAACGAAATTGGTGTAATGCCTGCCGCTAACTCCGACATTACTAATATCTGAAAATCGAATACATGGCTGAGGTACGATTAGCGGGTTATGTGGTGGCTCTAATTCTCCATTTACTACGTATGGCTGGAAGTCGTTAATGGATGCTATTGTAAAGTATAGATCATCTCGCCACCTGGCAACCGTTGGGTAGGGTTTGACATATCCATGACCACTCTTGGTGAAATAATCTTCGACTTTCTTCCAAGTGTCGATATAGCTTAGCTTCTTCTTGACTGGAGTCGATTCGATAAATTGGTAGCCAATGCACGATGGATCGCCACATTGCTCTCGATGATCCTTTGACCAGAACATGCGAGCGCATTTCTTACATTTTTGTCTGATGAATCCCCTCTGGATAAGAGTATTGAGTTTGTAGTGTTTTTCCCATTCTGCAGCAAATTGTTTTCTTAATTGATCCTTGTCAACATCCATTAAAATCAGCTCTAAATAGATAGCATTAGTCAGATAACGTTTTTATTCTAACTAGAAAGATTAGAGATTAGTGTTGACATAAGATAAGGTATAGATACTTATAGCTATTTTGCCCCTAAACTAACTAGCAAATCGATCATTTCTCGATTGTTCGATCTTTTTGCTATTTCAAGGGCAGATGCTGAAATAGTCTTGACTTTTCCAGAAACAATAGAGCGAATTTCTTCAAGCGAAGAAGATGAAATTTTAACTCCTTTCTCCTTTGATTCAAAGTGAGCAAGTGCCATTTTCATCATCTTGATTTCTTCACTTGAAACGGGTCGAGAAATTTTCTGATTTACATCAGCCCCACTTTTAACTAAAAATTCGACAATTTTTTGATCTCCGCTTGACACTGCAGTCATCAATGGAGTATAGCCAGCTTTTGATACACGATCCAATTTTGCACCTTTGGAAACTAGATAATGAACTGCTTCAAAATCATGAGAATTGATTGCACCAAAAATTGCACTGCGCCCATTTTCATCTTGAGCATTGATATCTGCCCCTCTTGAGAGTAGTTTAACAATTAGCCCCATTACTGGTGGCGAGCAAGCATACATAAGAGCAGTTATTCCTCCAGAACCGGGAGCATTCACATTTGAACCTGAGTCGATAAGTGCAATTGCCTGATCAATATCGCCGGAGATAATAGCAGTGATTATTGGAGTATTTTCTGTTTTCTTTAAGACCATGAAAAAATAGTGACAAAGACCAAATAAAAAACGTTCGATAGCATTAGATAACTAAGATCTAAAATGAAAATTGGAAAATTCGAATTTGGAATAATGGATTTGCTATTAATATTTGTCCCGATTTCTCTGCTCTTAGGCTACGGTGGTTTTACAAATAGCACGATACTTTTTGTCTTATCAATACTAGCAATTATACCACTAGCATCGAAAATGGGTCACGCTACCGAAGAACTATCAAAAATATACGGCGGACAGATCGGTGGTCTTCTTAATGCAACTTTTGGAAATGCTGCAGAACTGATAATTGCACT
>CAZZKB010000143.1:0-2598 GCA_964654575.1 Microcaldota archaeon
ACTCGGTCGAGCAGTTCTATGACGAATCAGCAAAGTTATTCCTTGCTGATCGGTATATTGAAGGTGTTTGTCCATTCTGCAATTACGATGGAGCTAGGGGAGATCAATGCGACAAGTGCGGTAAATTGCTTTCTCCAACTGATCTGAAAAACCCAATAAGTAAAGTTAGCAAGACTACTCCGGTACTTAGAAAAACCAATCATCTATTTATCAATCTTCCACAAACTGAATCAGAATTGGCAGCTTGGATTGAAAAAACTTCAAAAGAAGGTAAATGGTCTTCTAATACTACAAAAATAGCCCAATCCTGGCTTAAAGAGGGCCTCAAAAAAAGATCGATAACCAGAGATTTGAAATGGGGCGTAAAGGTTCCTCTTGAAGGTTATGAAGACAAAGTCTTCTATGTTTGGTTTGATGCACCAATTGGCTACATTTCCATTACTGCCAATCTAACTGATAAATGGAAAGAATGGTGGATGGACAAAGATGTCAAGCTCTACCAGTTTATGGGCAAAGATAATGTTCCATTTCATACTGTGATATTTCCCTCTACTCTTATTGGAACTAAAGAGCCATGGAATTTAGTTCATCATATTTCAACTACTGAATTTTTGAACTATGAAAATGGCAAATTCTCAAAATCAAGAAAAACAGGTGTCTTTGGAGACAATGCTCGGGAAACAGGAATTGCGCCTGATGTTTGGAGATATTATTTACTTGCAAACCGACCTGAGACTGCAGATACAATATTTACTTGGGATGACTTTGCCCAGAAGACTAACTCCGAGCTACTAGCTAATTTTGGCAATTTAGTCAATCGAACTCTTGTATTTATTCAAAACAATTTTGGTGGAGCAATACCTTCTCCTAAACTAACTGCTTCTGATGAAGAATTTTTATCCTCACAGAAAAAATTATCTGATGAAGTTGGTCTACTTTTAGAAGAAGTCCAGCTAAAAGAAGGGTTGCACCGGATAATGAATTACTCAAAAAATGCAAACAAATATTTCCAGGATAATAAGCCTTGGGAGCTAATCAAATCTGATAAAGAGCGGGCTGCTAGTGTAATGTATGTCCTAGCTAACCAAGTCAAAGATTTATCTATCATGCTCGAGCCATATTTACCATTTACTTCGGCTCAAGTGTTCAAGCAATTGAATTTACCTCCAACGAAATGGAATTCGATTGGACTGCCACTTCAGTCTGGTCATTTGATAGGTCAGCCATCTGCACTCTTTAGAAAGATCGAACAGAAGGAAGTTAATGAACTGCGATCTCGCTATGCTGGAAAGCAGGATGTATCTAAGCCAAAATTTGAAGATCTTGATTTGGAAGTTGGTGAAATACTTTCTATTGAGAAGCATCCAGATGCAGAGAAGCTTTATGTTGAGAAGATTAAACTTTCTGATGGTGTGCGACAGATTGTCTCTGGTCTAGTTGATTATTATTTACCTGCACAATTGCTTGGTAAACGAGTTGTTGTGTTGAAGAATCTGAAAAGCGCACCACTTCGAGGAGTCGAATCGCAGGGAATGATTTTAGCTGCTGAAGGTCATGAACATGGGCCAAATGGCGAGACTGAGAAAGAGGCAGTTGAAGTTCTGTTTGTCGAATCTTCAGTAGGAGATAAAATCGTTAAGAAAGGCGTTGCTAGCAAGCCCAAACCATTAGTTGATTACAAAGAGTTTTCAAAAGTCAAGATTTCAGTGAAGAACTTTACTGTCGAATGTGATGGCTTGCCTTTAGTTAGTTCTTCTGGTGAGATAAAACTGAAGAATGTCAAAGAAGGAGAGGTTTGCTAGACTTCCAACTCTTTATTTAATCTTTTTTTACTCATATCTACCCTTAATTTCAACTCTTCATCCAATAATTCTTGATTTTTTTTCCATTTTTCACTTGCCTCATAAATTGATATTAACCCAAATCCAGACATAATAATGTAAACAATGAATCCAATCGTCAAGAAATTTGCTCCCAAATCGAATTTTATTGAAACAAGTACAGATGCTCCTAATATCCCTATAACAAATAACACAATCCCATATGATATCTTAAACTTGTAATAATCGTCGTAATTTAATTTTATATCTGGTATTGACATGGTATCTTTTCATTATCTTCCTTTAAGGTAATTTGTTTGTTAGTCGTTCGTCAAAGAATAATTTTGAATCATTTTTTACCACTTTTACCCAAGTAATTCCTCATAAAATTTATCATATTCATTAGCAACTCGGTCCCAGGTAAAGTTATCCAAAACTCGTTTTCGAATATTCTTACTCATTTCGCGAGCCATCTCTTCATTACCTAAAACTAAATTCAATCTACTTGCCATTGCTCCCGGATCTCGTGGTGCAACAACAAAACCATCAATCTTATCTCTAATCAATTCTTTCAAGCCGCCAGCATTAGTTACAACACATGGAAGTCCAGTTCCCATTGCTTCAAGCAATGCCAGTGGACAAGGATCATAAAGCGAGGGCATTGCAAAAACATCAGCTGATCTATACAAATCAGCTAATTCCTCATCGCTCATTCTTTGTGAGACAAAATGCACAGTAACATTTTTCTCAGCAGCTCTCTTCCTCAACTGTTTTTCAA
>CAZZKB010000144.1:0-2582 GCA_964654575.1 Microcaldota archaeon
CTTAAATTCAAGGATCCAAAGGCATCTTTGTTATTATTCAAGAATGGTAAAGTTGTTTGCGTTGGATGCAAGAAGCGAGAGCTAATCGAGAAGACTATCGATAAGACGATAAAAATGCTCACTCCATATGCAAAGAGCATCACAAAGACAAAGAAACCTCAAATCGACATTACTAATATCGTTGCTTCTGCAAGTTTAGATCTCGATTTAGATCTTTATCGGATTGCTTACGAGATAAAGGATGTTGAATACGAACCAGAGCAATTCCCAGGTGCAATTCTTAAATTCAAAGAACCAAAGGCATCTCTACTGTTGTTCAAGAACGGTAAAGTGATTTGCGCAGGTGCAAAGAACGAGAAAGAAATTTCTGCTGTTTTAGCAAAGGCAAGAAAGCTTCTTGAACCATATGCAGAAAAGCCGGAGAAATAACTCTATGCGATTTTTAGTCGCTTTCTTTTTCCTAATCTTTATTTTCAACATTTCACACTCAGCTCTAGGTTTCAAATTTGTTGGTTCTGATTGTGCTCCGCTTATTAGAATATCTGAGAAAATGCGCTGCTACCATGAAGCTGCAGTTACTGCTGCATATATGAGTGGCGCTTCAACTGCTAAGCCTATCTGCAGACAAATCTGGGACCTTGCCTCTGGGTTATCAACTGATGATAACACTCGTGAAGTTGCTGAAATCGAAACCAATGGATGTTATTTTGATGTCGGTCGAATAACTGGAGATTTGGATGCTTGTTCGTATGTGCAAAATTGGCGTGGAGATACTAGCTCTGGACTTTTTGGCGATCAGACTCAAGCTGAACTGTGTATTGATCTAGCAAACAAAACATTAGCAGTTCAACAGTACCACACTAGAGCACAGCGAGATAGCCTTTGCAATGTCGTCTATGTTTTCGCTCCTCTCTTAATTGGTGCATTTTACTTTAGACAAAAGTAGCTTGATTTTTTACCTATCAATTCCAGTGCCTATTTCAATCAATCTTCTTTTTGCAGAATCAAATCCTTCGAGTAATTCCCCGAAAAACCCTTCACCAATTTTTGTGTCTAGATCATCTGCAATTTCACCAAATTGCTTTGTCCTTGTTGCAATAATCAATTTTACTCTACCAACTATTCTCTCAATTCCAGCTACGATCGCAATTTCATTTCGATATGATGTAGGTATTTGACCAAACAACTGTTCTCCCATATTTTGCTCTACTATTCTTCTGTTTGCGTATTCAGTAAGACCTTCATCTAACCAGACTGGCGCATCAAATCCATAAAATCGATCACCAAAGTCGTATCCCCCTTTACCAATTTCGAATGATCCTAGGTGATTTAGCTCGTGGCAAATCGCATGTGATAAAAGAACTCTATCTGAAGCAACTCTGTGAGATATCGCAACAAAATTTGTTCCTTCTCTATATAGTCCATGTTCAGTTGGATTGGTAAATTCTACTACTTCTATGTGCGGGGTTTTCTTTCTTAATCTGTCTGCTTTAAGCGGATCTGTTGGTTCTGTATCAAACCAGCTGATAACTGTTTCAATTATTTCCGAATCTGGTTTTTGGAACACTCTATCAGTTATTCTTTTTGCCCTCTGCAATTCATCTCGTATTGCTTGTGGCGTAAACCTTCTATCTACAGCTGGTGTAATCTCTAAAGCAGTTGTATGAATATTCCCAGTTGCCTCTGGTGATTTTAGATAATACACTTCTCTTCTTGCCATTAGTGTTCACGTTGTCTTATATATGATTACACATAAAAACATTTATAATAACTATTAATTTTACCTAAATACAATTAGAAGGTTAAATATCAAATTTTGTATGTTTTTTTTGTTTATGAAAAGATTCAATTATAAAAAATCAGATGACTTATGGGAGGCAAAATTATACTTCTAAAAAAACTATTCTTCGTCTGGTCCGCCCATAAGTTCTAATGCTTTTTTGACGCTCATGCCTTCGCGGATACCAAGATCCTCGGCCCATGTTGTGGCTCCTCGGATCTTGGCTTTTTCAAGGTCTTTAATGTCCTTTACTCCGGTTACAAAGGCAGCGATGTCGCCAACTTTTTCTGCTGTTTCCTTGTCGATATAACTGCAGGCAATGTAACCTCGCTTTGCCCGCACGACAATCAATGGCAGATTTCCCATTTCCTCCTTTACTACGATGTAGTTTTTTCCTTCGAAGGAAACTTCATCCATACATTTCACCACGCTCTTTTTTGCGCTTTTCAATCTCAATCTTCTTTTGGAAGATTTTCTGATGCTTAGCGCAGCTTATACAATAATAAGCATCTACAAAGCCTGTGTATGTTACATTGTCAGCTTTGAGGTCCGTGGTGTAATGGGTTCGCCTTGTGAATTCAACAGCCTTGTTTCGCGGTACTGCTCTTCCGCAGGATCCGCAGCGTTCCATTCTATCTCTTCCTCGTCTTGTGCTCATGGTCGATCACTCTATGTTACTTATTGTTCCCAAGTTTATTCCATTGAGACGAATTACTTTAGCCTCTTCTAGTTTAAATAGTTTATTGTTAAGAATTGGCCCAAACTGTTCTTTTTTGGTTGAATTTATCGTCGTCCCAACTAG
>CAZZKB010000145.1:0-2579 GCA_964654575.1 Microcaldota archaeon
CTTTTTCGCCTTTTGGATTCTGATACATTAACCCTCCGATAACATCGAAATTTAATTCGCCCAAAGACCAATTTCCAGTTGCAGCTGAATCAACCCATTCTAGTGGCACATTGCTTAGTAAAAGCCGAGGTGGCTTGGGGCCTCTTTTGGCAGCAAATTCATCCTCTAAATAGCCGTTTTTTAGTTCAATTACACCAGCTGGAGGTTTTGGTGTGAATATTCGAGGATTTTTATCTGGCCAAAAATAGCCATCTTGACTCATCTTTGAAATAGCTTCTTTTTCTGATAGAGGTTTGTTATCATCAGATAAAAAAACCATTGATGAGATCTTCGTTAGTTGATAGCCTTTTGAAGTTTTTTTGAAAAAGAGTGTTCCAAAAACCCCTTTAGGCCCATCTGGAAGGTTAGTTACAAACATAAAGCCAGAGACTTCCGGGTAATCAATTAATGAACCAAGAATTTTCATTCCCTCTGGGGTTGGAAATATTTGTAGCATATTTTCGATGTTTTCTTTTGTCCAATCCTTCTTTGTTGGGCCCCGACCTTTTTCAAAAGACATTAGACTGCAAAACGAATCAAAATCCTTTTTCTTAAGAGCAGAATATGTTTTTTCATAAACAGAGATAGCCAAATCTTTTGTAAGAGAATTTGTTTGTTTTGCCATTATGATTAGATAAAAAACAAAATTATAAGCTTGCTTGTTAATGGATAGTTATTTGTCTTCTAGATCATGCCGAAGACTACCAGAAGGGGATGGATCTCGATGCATACTCTGACCTGATAAGTACAAAACCATACCAGAGATTTCACTAATTTCACCACGAAGCCCTTCAGGAATGACCGGGTGAAATCTAAAGCCACGAGGCGACATTCTTGAAGTGGATTTAAGTGCCGCAATCATCCCAGATTGATCTTGTGTCAAAGCCATAGATAGTAGAGTATAATGTTGAGGTTAAAGCTGTTTGGTCTCAACTTGTCCGGCAGTCAGTTTATTCAATTTATCATAAAATTCTCCAGCCATACCACCAAAAATCTCAACAACAGCAATTAGTTCACCGCTTTTTGTCCACTCTTCTCGCTGCACTCCATAGTTTTTTAGAGTTCCAAAGCACTTATGAGCAAATTCAGCTGGAATTCGGACTGCGATTTTTATTTTCTCGAACTTAAGAGGAATTATTGGCCGCAACTCTTTTACAATTTCTTCAAGCTGCTCTCGAGGGTCTTTAAATGGGTCAACATGTATTTTTGCCTGCTCAAGGGCATTTTCAATACGAATTTGAGTGTGGGGGGCATTCGTGCGAGGGTCAATTGCCTCTCTAACAAGAATTGCAACAATTTGTTTGTATCGCTCTTCAACTTTCTTTCGCCTCTGCTCAGTAGTCAATTGAACAGTGCCGTTTTTCATTACGAATTCGAGAATTTTCATAATGTCTGAAGTGCCAAAAACTTTTGTGATGTCAGATGGCTTAGCTTTCTCGCCCTTTCGTGCATCAGAATAGACTTCTTCTGCAACAAGAATGTTTTTTAGATCAGGCTTACGCTTATCTAAATATGCATATGCAGCATCAGGATCAACATAAATTTCAAATTTGTTGCCCCCTTTTTCATAAATTGCAAGTATCGCCTTGTCTAATGAAACCATAAACATCAGTTTCACAATAAGCGATTTAAAATACTCGTAAATGGAGCAAGTACTTACGTTTTTGGTCGTAACAATTGCCAACATTTAAATAGAACGCCAGCCTTAAGAGTGATCAACTACTTTGTAGTCCAAGAAATAAGAGGTGATATCTTTGGACAGCAATTCAGATAAAATAACATTAGGAAAAGACATGTTTTATGGAATAATTATAGTAGCTTTAGCAGCACTTTTAGTGTTGTCTGTATTTACTTCAGGTTTTGGAATAATTAAACCGACAGTGACAAATGTAACTCCAAGCCCATCGCCAACTCCAAGTCCTACACCAACCCCGACTCCAACTCCAGCAGCAATACAAACATTGACAGTAACAAATGGAAACTTACCAGTTCTTGGTTCAGCTTCGGCACCAGTAAAAATAGTTGAGTTTTCAGATTATCAATGTCCATTTTGCGGAGCAGCAGAAGGAACACATGCTCAATTGATAGCACAATTTAGAACTAGAGACCCAACTTACCAGCCAGCTATGCCTGGAGTAGTTGCAAATTACGTTAATACTAGCAAAGTTGCACTGTACTTCAGAGATTATCCATTAAGCTTCCACCAAAATGCAATGAATGCAGCAGTTGCAGCAAGATGTGCAAATGCTCAGGGGAAATACTGGCAGATGCATGACAAATTGTTTGAGACACAGGCAGAATGGAGCAATGTAGCAGACCCATCATCGATATATGCAGGTTATGCAGTAAGTTTGGGAATGAACAACGCAACATTTAGCAGCTGTTACAGCGCAAAGCAATTCTCAGACCAAATAAACGCAGACGAACAAGTAGGTCAGCAATACGGAGTACAAGGAACCCCAGGATTCTTTGTGATAATACCAAAGAATAAAGTTGCAGAAGCAGACCTAAAGAGTGTTGCAAGCGCAAATGGTCTAGAC
>CAZZKB010000146.1:0-2577 GCA_964654575.1 Microcaldota archaeon
AGAGACAATTTCAAGAGTATTTGAGCCTTTTTTCTCCACAAAAACCAAAAATGGGCTCGTCATTGTCCGTTATCGATGTTGTAAGCTTTGATGAGCAGACTCGATCAGCCATCGAATATGTCTTTGCAGAAACTCTTTTAGTAGAAAATGCAGATTCGGCAAAGCGCCTTGGTGTTGGCAGTGCAAGAATGGTCACTCTAGATGGAGAAATATTCGAGCGCTCTGGTATTATCAGTGGTGGTCGAACCGATTCTGGAATTTTGGGTGGCACACAACTAAGGAAATTAGAATCTGATCTATCTGAGGCAAAATCAGTAAAAGATTCACTTATTGCAGAACTCTACTCGATTAGAGAAGAGGAATCTAAGCTACGCTCTGAGCGCTCTGCAGTAGACCTTAAGATTCGAACTATTGAAATACAAACTCAAGTTGCAAACGATCAAAGAAAGGCAAAGAGTCAATTAATCTCAAGAAAGGCATCTCTAGAGGAAGAAATCAAGTCTATCACTTCCTCAATGTCATTTAATGAACAAGAGTTCAAAACTCTAAACTCTCAAATCTCAACAAAATCACAACAAATAACTTTCTTAAAATCTGCACTTACAACTGCTGAGGAGCAGTCAAAGAAGCGCTCTGAAGCTTCAGGAAAGAAAATTGCTGCACTTACGGCAAATGTATCGTCTATTCGTGCTACGATTGACGGAAAGAAGAATGAGTTGTCACTACGTACAAAAGAACTAAATGAGAAAAAATCTCGCATTTCTGAACTTACAAAACAACAAGTTAGCGATAATGAGCACATTTCCCAAAATAAGAAATCTCTGTCAAAAGAAGAGTCTGAACTAAAGGGTCTAGAAGAAAAAATTTCTAGTACAAGTAAGGAGATAGAAAAACTATTTGAGCAGTTAAAAGAATATGAATCTGAGTTTGTCGTGCTTGGAAAGAAAATTGGTGAGCGAAGAATAGAGTTAGAAAAAATTAACAAGGAACTAAACCAATTAGAAATCAAGAAGGCCACTGGCTCGACACACTTAGACGATTTAAAATCAGAATTCAAATCTTACACAGAATTCGAAACCCTCGATTTATCAAAAGATGATCTTCTAAAAATAGTTTCCGAAGTGGAGCGCCTTATTGCCTCACTTGGTAATGTTAACCTCGCATCGATCGAAATGTATGATAAGAAGAAAGCCGAAATGGACGAAATTGAATCAAGGATAAGTACTTTAAATACAGAGCGTGAGGCAATATTGTCTATGATAGCAGAAATCGACGATCGCAAGAAAGAAGCATTTATGGAGACTTATCGAGTGGTCAGCTCTAACTTTAGTAATATGTTCAAATATGTCGACGTCGGTGAAGGCCATCTATATATGGACAAACCAACAACTCCATTCGAAAGTGGTCTATTCATTAAATTAAGAAGAAACAACAAGGATTACTCACTTGACGCCCTCTCTGGCGGAGAAAAAACTCTTGTTGCTCTTATGTTTATTTTCGCACTTCAGCTCTTTAAGCCAGCCCCATTCTACATTTTAGATGAGGTTGATGCGGCACTTGATAAGGCAAATTCAAAACGCCTTGCCGAATTGATTTCAAGAATGGCAACTGATAGTCAATTTATCGTTGTTTCTCACAACGACACCGTAATGTCAAATTCAGAATCAGTTATTGGTGTATCAAAGACTGGTGGCTCATCGAGAGTTGTTGGCGTAAAACTAAAACAGGTTGCATCTGCATGAAAAGAAGATTATTAATCGGAAGGTTTCAGCCATTTCACAATGGTCATTTGTCCGCTATTAAGCATTTACTAAAGAAAAGCGGAGAAGTTGTATTAGTTGTAGGTAGCTCTGAGGATTTTATGTCTCCAGAAAACCCATTTACTGCTGGTGAGCGGTTAGAGATGCTTAGAAGTGCATTTTCTAAATCTGACCTCTCAAGACTCATTATTGTTCCTGTTCGAGACGTAAACGACAATTCCATTTGGGTTGATCATATACTCTCGCAAATTCCTTCAATTGATGAAGTTTATTCTAATAATCAACTAGTAAAAATGCTCTTCTCAAGGCACGGAATCGTCGTCCACTCTACTCCACTAAAGGATCGCAACAACTTAGAAGGAACTAATGTTCGAATTCTAATGGCAAAGGCTGATCGAAGTTGGAAAAAACTTGTACCTCAGAAAGTCGCAAAATTCTTAGAGCAAATCGAAGCAGAAAAAAGACTATCTAAAATTATTCGAGTTTAATCTTTTTTTACTATTGTAATATATTTTTCTTTTCATACTTTCTAGTTATATAGTCATATTCAGGTAGAAATAACTAATTTAAAATTAAAATAAAAAAAATTATGCTTCTGCTTTACACTAGACTACTTTTATCGAATATATCTTCTGTCCTATTGTCTGTGCGCTAATATTTAGTTCAATTGTGGTGTTTTCTGGGTAGTAGTCCTTAAGATTTACATTAAATGAGGCATTTCCAGAATCATAATTGCCTATTTTTGGAGGGAAACTAATCAAATAGTTGTATCCAACATGATCTGGGCTCTCTGTTGTGTTTAATGGCACTTGCGATA
>CAZZKB010000147.1:0-2546 GCA_964654575.1 Microcaldota archaeon
TAATAATTGACGATTCGTGAATATTTGCTTTTTGTTTTTCTTGCTTCTTCAGTATGATCTACTATTGGTTTTGGATACCCTAAACCTTCAGTTGTTCTCTCAGAATTATTTATCTCTTGAATACTCGTCGATTTCAATTCCTTAATCCATTTTTTTATGTACTCGCATTCTGGATCGAATTTCTTCTGCTGTCTCCAAGGGTTGAATATTCTAAAGTATGGCTGAGCATCACATCCAGTTGAAGCTGCCCACTGCCAATTGCCATTGTTTACTGCCGGGTCGTAGTCTACTAGCTTCTGAGCAAAATACTTTTCGCCAATTCTCCAGTCGACATCTAAGTCTTTTATTAAAAACGAAGCACAAATCATCCTTACTCGATTGTGCATAAATCCAGTTTTGTTTAATTGTCTCATGCCAGCGTCCACGATCGGAAACCCAGTTCTTCCATTTTTCCAAGCCTCAATTTTTTCTTTATTGTTCTCCCAAGTAAGTCTGTTATATTTTCTATTAAATGAATTTCCAAAAACATGCGGAAACCAGTAGGCTATATGGCTAAAAAAATCTCTCCAATATAATTGCCTAATTAAATCGTGCTCTACGCCGAGTTTTTTGACTATTTCAAAATACACTTCCCTTACTGAAACTGTGCCAAATTTCAAGTGTGCTGAAAGATGCGTTGTGCTATCTATTTGTGGTATGTCTCTAGTCTTTGCATATTCTTTTTGATTTTTTAATTTTGATAATATTTGCAGAGCATTTTCTCTTCCACCTCTAATTAACAGATCATTTTTCTCCAAGCATAGTTTTTGCTTAATTTCAGAAAGTCCTAATGAATTTTTTGTAATTCCATAATTTGCACGTTTGTTTTCATTTGGTACTTCGACCTTTATCGTCGAAGCATTTCTAAAATAAGGAGTAAATATCGTATATGGGGTTCCATCTTGTTTTAGTCCGTCCTGTGGGGTGTTCAAAAGATAATCGTGTGTCAATTCGAATGCAATTTCGTTTTGCCTGCAGATGTCTGCGATCTGGTTATCTCTAATTTTACTAAATGGTGTATAATCAAAATTCGAGTATATTGCATCAATATTGTACTCTTTTATTATCCTCTTTACTATTTGGTCAGTTAAGCCATGATAAATTCCGACTTTGCTCTTTTTCCTAGTTAATTCTTTATTTAAGTCTTCTATTGATTCGATCATAAATTGCAATGCATTATCTGAGCGGTATTCGTTGTTTTGGACTTGTCTTTGGTCAAATATGAAAATTGGATAGACTATCTCGCTTTCCTCAAGTGCTTTAATTAACCCTCGATTATCATCTAGTCTTAAGTCTCGATGAAAAATAAATAACGACGCACTATGTTTTTTCATTTACAACTAAAAGCTTTATTTATTATTAATTTTTCGCTGCTTATATCTCATTATCTTTAGCTGCAAGAACTCTCTTTTTGTGTAAATTGCCCCACTTTGCCATTTCCTTTATTACTGGGCCGAGAGTGTCTCCATATTCTGTTAATGAGTATTCTACTTTTGGTGGAACTTGTGGGTACACTTTTCTGCTTACTACTCCATCTGCCTCAAGTTCCTTTAATTGTTGAGTTAGCATCTTTTCAGTTATTCCAGTTATCGATTTTCTTAATTCGCTAAATCTTCTTGGGCCTGCATTAAGGTGGAACAATATGAGCATTTTCCACTTTCCTCCCAAGACTTTCATTGTCAATTCAACTGGACATACGTGTTGCTCTGCTCCATTATTGCAATTTTTATAATCTATATGTTCAGAGGAATTTATCGCCCAAATCATAATCATCACTTTCTTTTTTGATAGTATATGCATTTTTGATCATAACTATTTAAAATACTGTGTAATCAATCACTTTATTACAAATTTCTTAGGTGAAACTATGGAAAATACATGTGAAAAAGACTCTTGTGAAAATGAATGTAATAGCTCAAAATGTTGTGAGAATACTTGCGCACCATCTTGCTGTGGCTGTAGTTCTTGCGACTCATCAAGCTGCTGTGAATCGGAATGTGATGATTCATCATGCTCTATGACAGAAATGATGATGGAATTAGTTCATGAGGCTTCTGCTGAACTTATCAAAGAAAGAGTAAAGAAGAAACTCGATGCTATAAATGGTAAAAAATATGATAAAATTGCAGATTTGCTTGTTGAGGCAAAGATGGAATACATGAAATCTCAGGGCTCAGTTATGAAGCAGAAAGAGCTTTCTCAAAAGCTTATGAGTGCATTATTCGAAGAGTGATTCCTATGGATCTAATTATATTTGCAAATCCAAACTCAGATTCAAGTCATGGTGCGGCAGTTTTGAAGCATGTTACTCAAAAATTAAAGCATGCTGGTAAGAAATTTGAAGTTTTGGATCTCTATAAAGAAAATTTCGACCCAGTTCTAAGGTATGATAAAACCGATCCAAATGTTGCAAAATATCAGGAGCTAATGAAGACTGCAAATCGATATATCTTCATCTATCCGATTTGGTGGTACACAACTCCAGCAATACTCAAAGGCTTTATTGA
>CAZZKB010000148.1:0-2519 GCA_964654575.1 Microcaldota archaeon
TTACTATTACTTAGGTCGATACTATGACTAATTTACTTGCTCCAGGTCCAGTGCCTGTTTTGGAAGAAATATCAAAGGCTCAAAACAAAGAGATGATAACTCATCGAAGCGAGGATTTTACAAAACTCTATCGCGATTTAGTCGAGCGACTAAAAGTTTATTTTGGTGCTCAAGAAGCTTATGTCATCACCGGTTCAGGCGCTCTAGGTCTTGAAACATTAGTGCTCAATTTATGTACAAAAAACGACACTGTCGTCTGCTTTCCAAATGGCGAATTTGGTGATCATCAAGTAACTACAATCAAGGTTTATTCAAATGCAATAGTTCATCGTGGCGAAGATGGCACTGGATGGAACTTAGAGAGAGCAAAGCCACATATCGACGCTGCTTATACAAATGGTGCTCGATTTTTGGCAATGGTCTACAATGAGACGAGTATGGGAGTTAAGAATGATGTGCTAAGTATCTGCAAATATGCAAAATCAAAAGGTATGATTACAATTGTTGATGGTATTTCTGCCTGGCCTGGCACTCCATTTAATATGAAAGAGTACTTTGTCGATGCATTTGTAACTGGAAGTCAGAAAGGAATTGCTGCTCCACCTGGAATGGCTTTGATTGGCCTTAGTGCTGAGGCTGTTGCAATTTACTCAAAGCGAGATTCGATCCCAAGCTATTATTGCGATCTAAAGCGACATAAGAAACGCTATGAAAAGGATCAACAAACCCCAAACACTCCGGCAGTCTCGCTTTTCTGGGCATTGCGAGCGGCATTCGATGTTCTTGACCGAAACGGTGGGCTTGTAGCAGCTGTGAAACGACACTCTGATGCGGCGGCTCACACACGAGTAAGGCTTTCAAAAATGGGATTTTCATTCATTGCCGAGCATGGCTTTGAGTCTAATACTGTGACTGGATTTGTAGCAAAGAGCGAAGAGCAGGCAAAATTAATCAAATCCACTCTCGCTAAACAGTATGACACAAAAATTGTCGGCTCTCGAGGCAAGTTCGAGAAAAACGGCTTAAGGATTGCTCATATGGGCAATTTCGAACTTAAGAACATTGACCTTGCGCTTGATGCGATTGAGAAAATCATTAAATAATCTAAGGCTGATACTTGGAATTGAGGCAGGGTGTGTATAAATGCAGCCAGAAGATCTAAACAAATTAATTTCACTTACATTCGATGAAAGTCCAGACGTTCGCAAGCAGGCTGCTAAATCTCTTGGCGAAATCGACGATCCAGCTGCAATATTCGCATTAATGGAACTAAGTTATGACAAGGATCCAGATGTCCGCTCGAGCGCATTCACTTCTCTTGAGAGGCGAAAGCAATCTGAAGCAGAAGTAATGTCTTTTGCAGAAATATTTAGCGATAAACCCTCCAAAACTGATGAACCACAGCAAACTTCAGCCGAAGCTAAGGCAAAGGTTCTTCGACCAATCGAAAAACTATTCGAGCGCCACTTAGGCAAAGAACGGGCTGAGGCAGTTAAAAGCAAGATGATGCCTACTATCGAGAAGATTTACTTAAAGAATCTCTCTCAAAAGATGGCAGCAACTGCTGCTCACAATGATGAGCAGACCAACAATGAAACTGGCAGAAAAGTCATGCAAGAATTTCTTACTAGTTATCTTGAAGTCATTTCAGACATTGATCAGATTGGTTCAGGTGCAAATCCAAACTCAGCACCAGTAATAAAACCTCCAAGTCTAGAGGAAGAAAAAGAACATGCTGTAGAACTCAAAGACGATGCGCCTTCAATTCCATCTCCAAATGAAGAGGATGAAGTCGCATCAACTGCAGACGATCCAATTGTAGTAGTCTCACCAAAGAAGCAATCAGGTGCAATACCTAAGATCCTTTCAGACGTTGCTCATCAAATCAAGAAGTCTGTTGGGATGGAGCAGTTAGATGAAGTTGCTGATCTTCGCTCCGAAAAAGGTCTAAAGGATATGCCAGACACATTCTTCAAGAAAGCATACGAAGTAATGATGCTTTCAGGTGGCGATGAGGACGTAATGAAAAAGGAAATGCAATCTATGATTGCATTAGCTGAGCGTGAGATTACGTTGGCATTTAAATTGGCAAAGAAGCGCTTTAAAGAGGCAAAAGTAACAAACATCACGAAGATCAAAGACGGTATGCGCAATATCACTACTGATGTTTTAGTTGTAAAAACAGTCGAAGACTTATTAACTAAAGATGAAAAAGGCAAGCCTCAGAAAGTGCGTCGAGTCGTAGTTAATGATTCAAGTGACAATGAGGGTATTGTCTACCTTTTTGAAGATCGCGGCTCCATGCTAACTTCGAATATGAAAATGAAGTTAATCGGTGCTAGAGCCAAGACTTATGAGGGTTCTGGTGAGACTGTGTTAGTTTTAGGTAAAGGGGGCAATATTTATATTGTTTTATAGTTATATATAGTATCTGCGTTTTTTTGGTGAAACACAATGGAATTAACTAAATACGAAGTTGCTAGATTATTAGGTGCCCGTTCATTACAATTGTCTCTTGG
>CAZZKB010000149.1:0-2512 GCA_964654575.1 Microcaldota archaeon
GAAACGATGCGATAGAGTTTGTCCAAATATTTGCTGAGAAAGACATAACATTCGAAACCGAAACGACGTACATTGCACTTAGAAACAACCGCTTTAGCTACCTTGGAGGAGACCTCATTAGTAGTGACGGAATATGTAAAAGCAGCAGAGAATTTAGAGAGCACTTGAAAAAAGAAGTAATACCCTATTCTCAGGCACCTGGATTTAATTACAAGGGAAGACCATACGTTGTTGGCGCACTTGCAAGGATGAACTTGAATAAAGACACTCTGCACCATGATACAAGACGAGATTTAGCAAAATATATACAGATTTTCCCATCAAAAAATATTTTCCACAATAACTTAGCACAGGCAATCGAAATAATTCATTGTATAGATTCTGCAATAGAAATCCTCGAAAGCTACGATTTTAAGGAGGAACCAAAACTTTCGATCAAGACAAAAAAATCCGAAGGAGTCGGAGTTATCGAAGCTCCACGAGGCGTACTGTATTACAATGTAAGAATTGATGAAGCTGGAAAAATTGAATTTGCAGACCTAGTAATACCAACATCGCAAAATCAGATAAAAATAGACAAAGATGTCGGAGCACTTGTGCAGCAGAAACTGGATGAAGGAATGGATCGAGATAAGATTAGTTTGCATATTGAAAGGCTTATCCGCTCATATGACCCTTGTATGAGCTGTGCTACACACTTTTTGAAATTAAATTGGAAATGACAATTGAAACTTCAGAAAGAGCACGTTCGACTGAGTAGTCACTTGGAATTCCGATAATAAGCACAGAGTCAATTGATCTGATTTTTTTTAGAAGCCGCAGAGTTATAGGTAGGTCAAAATCGTGCATAGAATAAGATTTGCCCATAGATAATTGATCAAGATCAGAAATAATCATTACCCGATCAATACCTAGCACAGAATCGAGAATGATTAAATCTTTGCCCTCACGTTCAAGATTTTCAGCGGTGTCAAATTCTTTAAATACGACTGAAGGAAATTTTTTACTTAGGAGAGGAAGCAATTTAGGTGCAATGGAATCTTGAGCCACTAGAGAATTTCCAAATACTAGAATTTTCACGAATTTAAATTAACAGGCAATAATTAAGAAATGAAAAGAAATGGAAAATTACAGCATCTTCTTAGCTGCCTTCATAAATTCAACGAAGATTGGCGCTGGGGTTTCAAGTCTGCTCTTTAATTCGATGTGTGGTTGAGTTGCGATTCCAAAACCATCTTTCCATTCGACTATTTCGACAATGTTCTTTGGATGAAGACCAGAAATTACAAGACCTTTTTCTTCTAATTGCTTAACATAGTTTGGATTTACTTCGTACCTGTGTCTGTGCCTCTCTGATATTTGGTCAGCCCCATATGCACGATTTGCGATAGTGCCTCGCTTTAACTTGCATTCATAGGCACCAAGTCGCATTGTTCCACCAAGCTTTGTAATTTGCATCTGCTCAGGAAGAATATCGACAACTGGGTGGGGAGTTTTTTTATCAAATTCAGTTGAAGTTGCACCCTTTAGGCCGCAAACATTTCGAGCATATTCTACAACCATTAATTGAAGCCCTAGACAAAGACCTAAGTATGGCACTTTGTTTTCACGAGCATATTTGATAGCAAGTATCTTTCCCTCAATACCTCGCTCACCAAAGCCACCAGGAACTAAAATTCCGTGATATTCAGACAATACGCTCTTAATATCAGAAACTTTTTCCAAGTCACTTGCCTCAAGCCATCCGACCTCAAGACCACTATTGATTGCGGCTGCACTGTGAATTAGAGCCTCTTTTACACTGATGTAGGCATCTTTAACTGCAGTATATTTACCGACAATGGCAATTTTAATTGGCTTATCCTTTGGATTGACGATATGTTCTACTCTGCTGTGCCATTCTTTTAGATCGGCATCTTTTTGAGGAAGCTTTAGTTTTTTTGCAAGCTGCTCGTAGATGCCTTGTTTTTCAAGCACAAGAGGAAGTTCGTAAATCGTATTAAGCGTCGGATCATCAAATACTGCTTCTTCTGGAACATTGCAATAAAGACTGATTTTTTTCCTTGCATCTTCACTTAGTTTTTCCTGCTCTCTGGCAATGATTATGTCTGGCTGAATACCAAGACTCTGAAGAAGTCTAGTTGCCTGCTGAGTCGGTTTTGTCTTCTGCTCACCGACGCTAAGGCTTGGAACAAATGTTAGCTGGACAAAAAGCATGTGATCCATTTCAAATCGCATTTGCCTCATTGCTTCAAGGAAATAGCCGTTTTCCAAATCGCCAACAGTTCCACCAACTTCGATGATAAGAACATCTGCTTTAGTCTCTGATGCGACTTTTTTGACTCTCTCTTTTATCTCATCAGTTAGGTGTGGAACGAATTGGACATCTCGACCTAGATATTCACCCTTGCGCTCTTTTTCGATTATTTTCTGGAAAAGTTTACCTCCAGTAATGGAACAACTTCCTGGAATTGATTGATTTAGGAAGCGCTCGTAGTTTCCAAAATCCATA
>CAZZKB010000150.1:0-2477 GCA_964654575.1 Microcaldota archaeon
CAAAAAACTAAAGAAAGATACTCTCTGAAAATTTGGACTGGAAAAACCGAATCGAATCAGATTGGTTTTACTATATAATTCTCTAGTTATGAAAAATATCGGGCCCGGGGGGATTTGAACCCCCGACCTACAGCTCTCGACAAATCGGCCATAAGACGATTTGGCAGACCTCTAGAAGGCTGCCGCTCTATCCAAGCTGAGCTACGAGCCCATCAAAACAAACAAAATTAGTGATTGGAATAGATTAAAAAATAAGGGGATTACTCGTCTTCCTCTTCTTCTTCCCATTCCTCATCTTCAAAGTCATCGTCTTCCCATTCTTCGTCTTCATCTGCTTTGAAAATTCTCATATGTTCTACACCTTACTAGTTGTCCATGCTTAATTTAGAAGTCTTTTAAATGCTTGCGTTAGTTTATTTCTTCTCCCCGATTTTTCGTTATGTTTATATTTCTTTCATGTAAAACTCATAGCTTTTTCAATCTTTTTCGTCGATGTATCGGGATAGATTTATAAATTATATATTTGATATACCTCTGCCTTCGCACAAAAAGCGAGACAATTAACAAATTTAACAAAGGTGAAAATCAATGGGACAAAAAATAGGATCTGAAAAAATCAGCAGAGAGGATGGCTATCTATATTATATAGGCAAAGATGGTTTCGTTTGGGCAGCTCCAATGAAGCACAACAAGGGCGGCAAGAAAAAGAAAGTCAGCTCTGAGAAAGTAAGCAAAGAATCTGGATACATGTACTACCTTGGTAAAGATGGTTATGTATACAAGGCAAAGTTGAAGAACTCATAATTTCTTCAATTTTCTTATTTTCTAACTTTTTCCTAATATTTATAAACTAAACTCTGCTTATCTTAATTTCCTACTTAAAGGTGTATATATGCGAATAGTTATATCAGAACCTAGCACTGGAAAAAGTTACCAGGCAGAAATACCAAAAGATAAGGAATCCCTTTTCTCTGGTAAGAAGATTGGCGATGAATTGGAAGGCAACCTAATTGGTGCCGCAGGATATGTATTGGAATTGACTGGCGGAAGTGACGGCAGCGGTTTCCCAATGAGAACCGAAATAAGCGGAACTGCAAGAAAACACGTTCTAACTACAGAAGGTGTAGGTTTCCACCCAGAGAATGATGGTCAGAGAAAGCGAAAACCACTTAGAGGTAACACTTACTCTTCTGAAATCTCACAGGTAAATGCAAAAGTCAAGACTGCAGGTTCAACTCCTCTTGAGCAATTATTCCCCAAGAAAGAGACTAAGGAGAAGAAATAATGCAAGCTGATATGAATATAGGCATGCTGGGTCACGTAGATCATGGTAAGACTACTCTTACCAAGACTCTAACTGGCAAATGGACGGATACTCACAGCGAAGAACTCAAGCGTGGTATTTCGATCCGTCTTGGCTATGCCGATTCATATATTTATCAGTGCGAAAAAACAGGAAAACTTTATCCAACTGAAGATGCCTGCAAAAAAGATGGTGGAAAACCAAAGCTTCTTCGAAAACTATCTATAGTTGATGCTCCAGGTCACGAAACGTTGATGACTACTGTCATTTCAGCAACAAGTATTCTTGATGGAGTCTTGTTTTTGATTGCAGCAAACGAACCTTGTCCTCAACCACAGACTGCCGAGCATTTATTAGTGCTCAATTCAACTGGGATAAAGAACGTTATTGTTGTTCAGACAAAAATCGATCTTGTTACTAAAGAGAAGGCTCTTGAAAATTATAAACAGATAAAAGATTTTCTTAAGGGTTCAGTAGCTGAAAATGCTCCGATAATTCCGATTTCGGCACATTATAATCTTAATGTCGATGTTCTTCTTAAGACAATTGTTGACGTGATGAAGCCTCCGGTACATGATGAGAAAGCTGAATTACGAATGTTCATTTCTCGATCTTTTGATGTTAATCGTCCTGGTGTTGAAATTTCAGAACTCTCAGGTGGTGTCCTTGGTGGTTCAGTTATTCAAGGAAGCCTCTCAATTGGCGATGAGATTGAAATTCGACCTGGCGTAGTAAGAAAAGAAGGTGCCAAGCCAACTCCAGTCACTTGCAAGGTCGTTTCGCTAATGGAAGAGAGCGAGCAAC
The DNA here is from genome assembly GCA_964654575.1 of Microcaldota archaeon. GTDB lineage: Archaea > Micrarchaeota > Micrarchaeia > Anstonellales > Bilamarchaeaceae > Bilamarchaeum. Next base: position 2,108 of record CAZZKB010000150.1, read on the forward strand.
TAAAATCTGCTCGACCTGGTGGCCTAGTTGCAGTTGGTACTACTCTTGATCCAGCTTTGACAAAGGCAGATGCATTTGTTGGTGCGGTTATTGGTAAGAAAGGTCATGTCCCAGAGCCAACTGATGTCATAAAGGTTAAGTACAATATTCTTCCAAGAAAAGATATGGAAAATCTTCCTCTTCGTGAAGGAGAGCCTTTGGTTGTAAATGGTAATACTTCAACGACTGTTGGTGTTGTCGCTCAACTAGGTAAAGGTATCGCAACGATCCGCTTAAAGAAGCCTTTGGTTGTGTATAAGAATATGTTCGTTGCTCTTTCAAGAAGAGTTGGTCAGAGATGGAAACTATCTGCCTCTGGAAACGTTGTTTA
>CAZZKB010000151.1:0-2461 GCA_964654575.1 Microcaldota archaeon
ATTCTCCTTATCAAGAGCCAAGTTTTCGATGTGAGCTCCTAATCCAACAACCCACCCGGCACATTCTCGACCCATTGCCATTGCTTCCTGAGTGTTGATTGATATTCCTTCAAGCATGGCTTTATCTATGAAATATTGCCTATACTCTCGAGTCTTGAGGTTGAGTAATATGTCCCAATCAACATTTGCAAATGTTTCCTTAAACTGCTCGTTAATTGTGTTTTTTAGGAGCTTATTTAATTCTGGTTTTAAGTCTTCGATACCTTTGTTTCGCTGCACATACAAATAAGCTTCTGCACCTGGTATTTCGTATATTTGTACTTCTATCCCATAAGGTAGGCTGTATTTTCCTTCAGGGGTGTTTATCGGTATTGCATTCTTTGGTATATCTAAGACTAACGACGGTACGAAATAGAGTGTCTTAAGGCTTACTAGGTCTAAAAACGCTGCTCGCAAGTCACCTTTGACTTTTACTAAATCATACAATCTTGTCGAGTTGTATCGTTTCAAAATCCCAGCAATCCATCCCTTAAAAGTTTGGTATCCTTTAACGTAAATTGATTTTTCAGGTTCTGGTTCATTGTACTCTCCAAGTTCCCTTGAAGCTAATATTGGATTGAGGAAGACGTACTCGTAAAACCTCTTCATCACTTTGCGTCTCTGCTCGTAAGCTGGATCCTGCTTCAGACCATATATGTCGTCTCGAAGAAGTATCGATTCTAATTGCCTGATAAATGCAGCATACTCAGTTAGAACAAAAGTTTTATCTTCGTCCAATTCGACTACTATTTCTTCTTCGTATCTAATGGTTTTTATCGGCGCTTCGGTTGTTGAAAGATCCTTTAGGTGAAGGTTAAGAAACTCAGGAGATGCAAATTCATATGGGCACTTAGCCAAATCTACTATTGCCCTTGTTCCCTCAAGATACAGGTTGCACATGGCATATTAAATTACTCTGAATTTTATAAATGCTCGTTAGCGTGTTAGTTGATTTACAAATGCTCTAATGTCTGCATTATCTATCTCAAAATGAGTTATTTTTATTCCAATAACTGAAGCGACCCCAACTGCTGCTATAACTGCTGCTACTAATAGTGTCGAGGCTCTTGATCGTGTTGGTGTTTTGCTAATATGAAGTGATTTTTTCCTACTGTCCCTAATCTCATCACCAACTTCGTCCATGTCTTCAAATCTCTTGTTTGGATCTTTCTCAAGGCATCTAAGAATTATCTCCTCTACTTCTTGTGGTATGTGCTTTGCAATTTCTCTTGGTGCAGGTGGCTTTTCATTAATGTGCAGTTGAGAAATTCTTTCTACACTTTCTGCTTCAAATGGAATTCTCCCAGTTAGAAGCTCATACAACATTGCTCCAAAAGCATACTGATCTACTTTTCGCTGATCGCTTCCTTGGTTACTCCACTTTTCAGGAGCTACATAATAGGGTGTGCCTTCAATCTGGTTTATTCCATTCACACTCTCTATTCCCGATGAAGTTCCAAAGTCGACTACTTTATATGTTTCAGATCCATCGTCATTTTTTACTATGAAAATATTATCCGGCTTTATGTCATGATGAATTACTCCGCGTCTGTGCATATGTGAAAGAGCATCTGCTATTTCAATCATACCTGCTCGTATTTCCTCCCACTTAAAGCCCGTCTTTTTCTCGAGTCTTGCTTCTAGGGATTCTCCTCTAAGCAGTTCAAAAACTATATAGTATTTTCCTTGAATATGCTCTCCAACATCAAGACATTTGAGTATATTTGGATGGTCCAATTGACAGAGTGCGTTTGCCTCTCTTAATACGTTGTCTAAGTGCGTTAATTTATTTCTTGGATCGTGTTCAATTATTTTTACTGCAACTTTTTTGCCTGTTGTAGTGTCCAATGCTCGATAAATTTTTGCGATTGCTCCTTCTCCTAAAAATTCTTCAATTCTGTATTTTTTTGCTATCGTTGTTCCTACTAATGGATTGCTGTTAGCTGGGGCTGGAAGTTTTGGTTTTGTCCTACGCAGTTCAAATGCTGCTTCTGGTACGTCTGCCCTTCTAAGCCTCTGACTCATAACGATATAATTAGTGTATTGTTGTGTTTATAAATATTAACTTATTAAACCAACTTCTAACACACATAGAAGATCTTCAAAAATTAGGATTTTTAGAAAAATTAAAAGATAACTATTTGTCTAGCTTTCCTTCAGCAGCTAATACTTTTTCAACTATTGCAGCATAGCTTGGTCTAGTTAATAAGTATCCAAGCATAGCTCCAAGTATTGTTGAAATCGCAAAGCCGATGATTTCTACAAGACCAGAGAAAAGTAGTGGTATCATCGAGCAGATAGCGACAATTGCATTCGTCTTAATTATTCCAAATGCCATATCTACTTTTTCTGCTGTTGAGTGGTGCTCATCATCCTTCTTGAGTATTTCATCTGTGATGACTATCTGAGCATCAACTCCGAC
>CAZZKB010000152.1:0-2416 GCA_964654575.1 Microcaldota archaeon
AACACCTAATTAGTTTGAATATTCATATTTATTAGCCGCCAACTTTATAAAGTTGTCTTTATTTTCTTACTTATGGAAAAATCATGCGGTATTGTCATTTTTTCAGAGGAGAATAACAAACGAAAATACCTTCTTCTTCACTATTTAGAGGGACATTGGGACTTTCCAAAAGGGCACATTGAACCGAACGAAACTGAAAAGGAAACTGCATTACGAGAACTTTTTGAAGAGACTGGAATTAAAAACGTAATTTTTATTGATGACTTCCGGGAACGTGTCGAATACTCATTTTCTTACAAAGAAAAAAGAATATCTAAGGAGGTTTTCTATTTTCTTGCTAAATTAGAACACGTCAATTCGATTGTTATTTCAGATGAACACACTGGTTTTGAATGGCTTTCGTACTCGCAGGCAATAAAACGAATTACTTATCAAAATACGAAATGTGTTCTAGAAAAGGCTGAAGTTTACCTATCAAAATGATTTTGTTGTACTTTATGTATTTTCAGTTACTTTTATAAACTGTATTCGTATAATGTATTTTGTGGTATTACATAAGTTAGTGCCCTCTCCGACTGGGCATGTGGCAATCAAGCCAAAATTTGCACTTCTAATAATTGATATGCAAGATAGTTACTTCACAGATATGTGACCTGTGTCTATTGGTACCCCTAGGGTCGATGCATTAGTCGATTTACTATGTTTTGCCAGAAGATCTGGCATTCCAATACAATTTCTAGAATATGTGGGAGCTGGAAATACTTTTGGGAGGCTTACTGCTTTAGTTTCTAATCCTAATCGATATCCAAAATGCGATTTAGATGGTTTTAGTAATCTTAAATTCCGCCGGGACATGGCGACTTTAAGAGACGATCACACTTTAATCGTCGGCGGATATAATTATTCAGCGTGTGTATTTCGAACTGTTGAAACTGCGATCAAACTAGGATTTTCTGTCCTCACTAGTCCAGATCTTCTATTCTACAGTCGTGATTCTTCAAGTCGCTTTCCTGATTGTGAGGGGTGGGCTACTGAATTTTATAATTCAAATGTATCTATCGCACCAGATGCTCGAGCAATCATGAATCTGGTTTCACGACCCCAGTAATTAAATTCTTGTTTAAATCAATATCTTGATGATGTCAAATTTTGAACTCGAATCTCCCTACAAACCTGCTGGGGATCAGCCAAACGCAATTGAAAAACTTTCTCCAGTTGCTATTTCCGGCGGAATACAAACTCTACTTGGAGTGACTGGCTCAGGAAAGACCTTTACTATGGCAAATGTTATTGCCAAATCGAAAAAACCTACACTCATTATATCTCACAACAAGACTTTAGCTGCACAGCTCTATGCAGAATTTCAGCAATTTTTTCCAAAAAACAATGTCGGCTATTTCATTTCTTTTTATGATTATTATCAACCAGAAAGCTACATCGTTTCATCAGATACGTATATTGAGAAAGAATCTGAGCGAAATGATAAATTGGAGGAATTTCGACTTCAAGCTACGTCCTATCTTCTTTCAGGAGCTCCAACTGTTATTATCGCATCCGTCTCGTGTATTTATGGTCTTGGTGACCCGGGAACTTATGAAAGTCTTGGTCTAGAATTCAAATTAGGTAAAAGATTTCCAAGAAAACAACTTCTTGGATCTTTAATCAAAATGCAGTATTCTCGAAATGATTCAAGTTTGTCTAAAGGTTCATTTAGACTCCGAGGCGACATGTTAGAAATCGTGCCTCCGTTTTCAGATGATGCACTACGAGTTATTTTTGAAGACGATACTGTTTTTTCAATCGAATTTTTTGATCCAATAAAAGGCAAAATTTCAAAAACTTCTAGCTATATGCTTCTGCCGGCAAAGCATTTTGTTGTATCTGACGAATCAAAAGAATCTGCAATCCAATCGATTAGGTCAGAGCTTGAGCAAACTCTCCCAACTTTAGGTCCTCTTGAGAAGGCAAGACTTGAGCAGCGAACTAGATACGATTTGGAATTAATCGAGGAAATTGGCTATTGCTCTGGAATCGAAAATTACTCAAGGCATTTTGATGGTCGAGTTGCTGGAAGTCGGCCCTTTTGTCTTTTGGATTATTTTCCAAAAGACTTTCTAATGATTATTGATGAATCGCATGTCACCCTTCCTCAGCTGCGAGGTATGTATGCCGGAGATTATACTAGAAAGAAATCTCTTGTCGATCACGGATTCCGGCTTCCTTGTGCATATGACAATCGACCTCTTAAATTCGAAGAATTCGAAAAATTCATGAAAAACGTTCTATTCGTTTCTGCAACCCCATCTCAATACGAATTTAAGCTCTCAAGTCAAATTGTTGAGCAGATCGTCCGACCAACAGGTCTATTAGACCCACAAATCGAAGTACGTCCTACTAAAGGTCAAATCGATAATTT
>CAZZKB010000153.1:0-2394 GCA_964654575.1 Microcaldota archaeon
GGTTTGAAAACCTTTTCATCTACTACATTGTAGATTGTTATCTTTAGGCAAGAATAATCATTTGGTATTGCTGATTAGAGTGCAGACGTGCTAACAAAAGCTATTCCATCACACTTTCTCATCAATTTTTTGGCAATGACATCATCCCAAACTGAACCAACAAAATCCGTTGCTAGATCAATGCCTTCGGTTCGAGCATTATGTATCGTAAGGCAAAGTTTTTTCTTTCCTTTTTTGACAGCATCTCCAAATAGCGGGTTAAAGAAATATCTGTTGTGAATGTGCACGATCGAGTAATGCGAAACATTTTTTCTCATCCAACTATTCATGCTTGGAACTATTGGTATTGGGGGTGGAAGCGGGTGTGTATTATACAAAACTTTTGATGGCAACCTATGAACAATCATACCATCTTCTTCATCAAGAGCCGCTGCATTCTCCACTTGAGCAGTAACAATCGATATGTCGTACTTATGCGCAAGTCTTTTTCCTACTTGATAAATAACTTTTTCAGTTCCGCCATAATAAGGCAAATATAATGGATTTGCAAGAAGTATTTCCATAATTACTTATCGAAGAAAAGGTTTATGAAGTTTTTAGAATGGCTTTTTTCTTCATTTCAAATACGGGTATGTAAAATGCTGCTACAATTGTTTGAATTAGCAGCAATGCTCGTATGTCGAAGTATATAATGACAAAATATCCTAAAATAACAAGTGCAACTCGTCCAAGATTAAGAAACAACTCGCGCGCGATAATCGTCTGTGGAAGGTTTTTGCTTATATCTACTGAAAGGGCTAGAGGAAGTGGCATCAAAATGCCCCTGAAGAATCCGATAAGACTAAATCCAATGAAAAACGAAACAGCATCCTTTGCTATTACTGTAAATATTGCTGAGAGCAAAAAACCAAGAGAAGAGCCAATAATAAACAGTCTTCTCTCACCACTCTTATCAGAGTACTTAGCAGTTATTAGTGATGCAATTATTGAAAACAGGGTTGCTCCAGAAAGGACTCCTCCAAATTCAGCAGGCTGCTTAAAATATAGTAAAATCATCGAGCTTAGCGTTACGGGAACTATCGAGTTAATTCCAAATCCTTCGATGAAAAACAAAGTTCGTAGTCCTTTTATCGATTCGATCGATTTCCAAAGATCATATTTGTATGTCTTATCTTCACCTAGTTTATATGCAATAATCGATGAAATCGCAAAAAACAATGCTGAGATTCCAAACACACTCATATATCCATAACCTGTCGCAATTATTCCAGATAATGCAGGAAATACTAATCCTAGGATTGGACTAAGGGAATAGTACAATGATCCAAGAAATGCTGAATTTGAGCGGCTAAACTCGTAATATTTCGTGTTAAAAGGAATCCAGAAGAATACGATCGTAAGTCCAATTATTGCTCTAGTTAAGAATGGAGACGCTTGAGAGTGCACTGCAAACAATACTGCCGCAGCAATTCCATATACAACAAATCCGATAAATATCGATTTTCTTGTTCCTACTTTTGATAGAAGTGGCAAAAGAAGTATTGGCAAAAGATAGATTCCTATCGAAGAAAGTATTATTTGTGAAATACTCAGTCCAAGAGTTGAGAAATATAACTCAAAAAGACTTGTAAAAAACAAAGTTCCTATTGTAAAAAACGCGTATATTATGAAAATACGATTAAATTTATCGTCTAAAGAAAAAGAAATCATGAAAGATCTAAAAATTAAGAAACTAATACTCCGTTTACGACACCATCTTGGCCTACTCTGTTTGTGACCTTAACCTTTCCGATTTCGGTTTCTACAACAGCGCCTTTTGTGATAATGTTCATACGAATGTATTCTGAGTTGTGTGAGTCAAGAAGCTTCTTTATTTTGACCTTCTTTGTGCCGCTCTTTGTAATTACATTTACAAATGCTGCCTTCTTTATCTTTGGTCTAAGACTTCCGCCTCTCTTTCTTACACTTGTCTTTGATTCACTCTCGGAAACTTTGGTTGCGCTAAATACGCCGCCAACGTGAGCGATCTTCTTGTCTCTGAATTTTCTTCGTCTTCCTCCGGTTCCGGAGCCGACCTTTTTATTATGTGGTTTATGATATTGATCCATTATACAACCTCTAAACTAACTAGTGGAAACTAGAAAGATTAACATTCAAGAAGTATAACAAAATGTATTTTAAAGCATTTCCATTCTCAGGCTTTAATGTGAAATTGCTAAAAATCAATTCAAAATCATCCTTTGACGACGTGCTTAAGGAATTAGATAAAACTAATTCTGTTGCAATAGATTCTTCATTTGTATCTTCACTTGAAGAATTGAATCTGGCTTTATACCTAGCAAAAAAATCAATTTCGAAAAAGAAAAACATTTCAAATCAATTGCGATTTGAATT
>CAZZKB010000154.1:0-2367 GCA_964654575.1 Microcaldota archaeon
GTTTTTTATCAACATAGATAGGTACAGAATTTTCAAGGCCGAAAACCCTTAACGCGAGTTTAGCATAAGAGCCAGTAAAAATACCCTTATTAGAACAAACATTGTACGTATCACCGCGATCGCACTTTTCAATGGCAAGAATCTGAGCTTTTGCAGAATCATGAACATGTGTAAAGTCCCGTACAGAATTTGGATTTCCCATTATAATCTTGTCAGATCGTTTTTGTAGACAAGATGCAACTTGAGTTGCAATCCTAGCAGTAAAAAATTGAGGCCCCCGCCTTGGACCTTCTTGATTAAAAGTACGAGTTATTACAGTTGGAGTTTTGTACATATAGTAGTAGGCGCGTCCGATATACTCTGTGAATACTTTTGTTACTGCATATGTAGATGTAGGTCGTAAATCGACTGTTTCCTTAAGAGGAAGTTCGTTGACGGATTTAACAAATCCATATTGCTCTGATGAGCAGGCCAATTGAACTCCTTCAAGACTCTTGTCTTCTTTAGTTGCAGCTTCAAGCAGATTTACAGTACTTACACAGTTGTTTTCAACAACATGACTAGGTTGTTGTATGCTTGTAGGCACAAATGATTCTGCAGCTTGATGAAATATTGCGTGTGGTTCGATTTCTTTAATCAAATTAACAACACGCCCGTAATCTCTCAGATCGACTTCGTGAGTTTGTAGCAGACCCTTCTCGATCAAATGCTGTATGTTTGGATGATATGAAACTGCATGTCGTTTTATTGTACCATGTACTTTAGCACCGGCTCCAGTAAGCAAATCTGCAATAGTACTGCCAACCATTCCCGAAGCACCGGTTATTAAGACACGCTTATCAGACCAGAATTCCTTATTTATTTCTGCAGAAGTGCGATTTGGAGTCGATTCGTCATGATTTAAAATTTTAGAGATATCTATTATATGACCTGACTTTGTTAATTCTGAGAATTTGTTTGGCGTATAAACATCATCGATAGGGATAAAATCCATAAAATCAACTTTGTATTGCTATTTAATCAAATTATAATTAAAATCTGTCGTGTAAGAAAGAAGAGAAAGGACCAAACAATCAGACAGAAGACTAAACAAATAATTTGGCCTTTTCCATAGCGCTTTCAACACATTTGTCAGAGTTGTAATACTTGAATTCCGAAAATCTTCCAAGCAGAGTTATTCCTTGTTCCTTAGAATAATTTTCCAACACTGAAATATTTTTCTGATAATCTAGATCGTAGACAACATAAGCATACTTGATCTTTATGGCCTTTGAATAGACCACATCGGATTTGTCAAAAACATTTATTCGGTGCAGATCTTCAATAGTTTTTGAGACCACCTCATCAAGACTTAATTTGCTCTTTGGGCCATTTGGATCAAAAGTTATTTCCGCAAGTACAGATGAATGTCCTTTTGGAGCCGAATTAGGACTTAGATTTGAAGGAAAACTTAAACGATTAGGTAGCACATCTGAATCTGGAATGTATGTCCAATGGAGGTCATTTACTTTAGGCTTTTTTAGACCAATAAAAACTAAGTACATTGAATTCCATTTTAACCCAGCTGCCGCAGAGCGCACTTCTTTTGGAGCATCTTTAATACAGGATATAAGATCCCCTAGATGAATAGTACTAACGAGTTTTTTGAAAGAGTATTCTTTTTTCGAGTCCGAAACGAACCACAAGCCATCCTCTTTTTTCACTGATTTGACATCAAAATTACATGTAATTTGAGGAACTTTCTTCGAAATAGAATCTACAATAGATTGCATTCCACCAACACGAGGATAGAAAAAATTTGATTGATGAGTGTATCCTTCAGAATTCAATCCCATTGCAGACGATAAAACATCCTTCAGAGGGGGTTGTGGGACCCTACCTTCAACCCAAAAAAGATCCATTTTTTCTGGAGGATAGTCCCAAACTTTTTGATTGTACGGAAATAGATATTTGTCAGTAATAGATTTACCAAACCGATAAAGCATCCATTCTCCGAAGTTTTTTGGTGGGCTAAGCTCATTCTTTTCGCGTTTTATGTAAGTTTCTATGTAATCATTTGCACAATCGAATGCTTCCTGAGATGGTAGATCAGAAAGACCATTTTCAAATGGGTACTTTACTTGTCTGCCTTTGTAAATTATTTTAGTGTTTCTTTTGTGCTCAATAACATTTTCATCAAGCAAATCTAATACAAATTGCAATGCAGCCTTATTTTTTGAAAATAAAATGTGTGAGCCGATATCAAACGTGTAGCCTTGGTCCACAAAAGAGCGCATAAGACCTCCAGGAGACGATTGTTTCTCTAGAATATGGGTGTTTGGAACCATGCTTGAAAAAGTAAGGCCGGATATACCACCGCCTAAAACT
>CAZZKB010000155.1:0-2307 GCA_964654575.1 Microcaldota archaeon
AAACCCAAATGTAGTCAATGGTGGAGTCCTCAACAATATGAGTGATAATATAGTATATACTGAAGGCACCGTAGCAGACATGTTTTTCTCTGGTCAAATTGGACTTAGGCTAAAATGTGGAAATAAAATCGGAGTAGTCATCGAAAAAACAGATGACAAAGGAGCGCTTGCGTTAATTAGGAACTCGATAAATGCGATGAAATCAGTTGCCGGAGTCGAAGTAGTAGGTCTAGAGATGACAGATCGAGAGGTTGACCCGGAAGCTTTTTTTGAACACAACGTAGCTCATGGTCACGTCGGGGATTTGAGTGCTCTTGATGAGCCGATCAAAAAGCTCCTTAAAGAAGGGGCAGATACAATCGCAATAAGCACAAATGTACGAGCAAGTAAAGAGTTCTGGGAAGATTACTATAAGGGGCACAAACCTAATCCAGTCGGAGCACTTGAAGCAGTAATATCGCATTATGTAGTTGAAAAATTCCATATAATGGCAGCTCACGCTCCGATAGTCGAGCAGAAAGACTGGCCACTAAACCTAAGAACAGATGTTGTTGATCCTCGAGCTGGAGCAGAAGCGATTTCTCCAGCATATCTTTCATGTATATTGTATGGTCTTTCTCGAGCGCCAAGAATAGTCAAACAAAATGAAGGACTTAATATTGATGATCTTTCAGCACTTGTTATACCTCACTCCTCTTGCGGTGGAATTCCAATTTTCGAGTGTGCAAAGAAAGGCATTCCAATAATAGCAGTTAAGGAGATTGAAACAAATTTGAATGTGACTCCTAAAAGCATCGGACTAGAGAAACACGTAATCGAAGTCGAAACTATGAAAGAAGCAATCGGACAATTGGTGTCGATGAGAGAGGGAATAACATTGCAGTAACAAAAATTGGAAGAAATTAAAGGACAGACAGAAGAAATATAAACTTCAGAGAAATGCATTTTATATGAGAAAGGCGCTGTCAGGGCACTCGATAAGAGTAGTAGTAATATTTTTCTTAATTATTTCAATTTCATTTGCACTCGATTCTTATGAACCAGATAACACTCCCGGAGCCGCAACAATTTTACAGCTAGATGGAACGATTCAACACCACACAATTGCACCAGCGGCAGATGTTGATTGGTATGTTGTCAACCTTACAACAGACTCAAAATACCTATTTAGAACCAGCAACCTTAGTGGTCTTTTTACAGATACAATAATTCAATTATACAAATCGGATGCATCGACATTGGTCGGATACAGCGATGACACAAGTTTAGGGATCGATCTTTCTTCCTCACTACTTTTCATACCAAAGGAAAACGGAACATATTATATCAAAGTGAATGATTTTTCGAGTTTTCAAAATGGTGGCGGATATGATATTTCAGCCCTAAAAATGGGAAGACTACGACCATATCTGATAGATCCACTAATTACCCAAAGCGTAAATCAAAGCCAACAGTTTAACGTTTCAGCAGGAGTAACTTGTAGTGGTGGCCCTTGTATAGGAGTTAGTGCGATTTTAGATCCAAAAGAAATTGACTATGGTGCTTTGGAAGAAGACAACAATTCGAAAGTTGATCCTGAGGTAGTTAGCCAAATTAGTAAAGATGGATATGCACAAGCGATTATCCAAATGACTGATAAAAATGCTCAAATTACGATAAATCAAATGCAAAAATACGTAAAATTACTCAAAGCAAATTTGACTCAAACAGATGAAGGAAATATTGATAACGATGAGATTTCCGCTTCAAATGCAGCAAAAAATGTAGGAGCCAGAAAAAATTGGTTTTCCACAAATTTAACTAAAAGACTTCTTAGATGGCTTGAAAATGATCCGAAAGTAGATCATATTTATTATGATCGAGAAATTCAAGCAGACCTAAATGAATCGGTGCCACTGATTAGAGCAAACGATACTTGGGCAGAGACAATAAATGGAATTAGTCTAAATGGTAGCGGGCAAACAGTTTGTATAATAGATACTGGAGTCAACTACACTCATCCAGACCTAGTAGGATCCTATGTAGGTGGATATGACTTTGTAAACAACGATAATATTCCTCTTGATGACAATGGACATGGGAGCCACGTCGCTGGAATAATAGCTTCTCGAAACTCGACATTTAGAGGAGTTGCACCGGGAGTTAATATCGCAGCAGTCAAAGTATTAAGTTCTGGAGGAAGTGGATCCTCAAGTAACATAATCAAAGGAATAGAGTGGTGTACAAGTAACGCATCTAGATACAACATAACAGTAATCAGTATGAGTTTGGGAACAACGGGTTCGGTTCAGACACTAAATTGCCCAA
>CAZZKB010000156.1:0-2300 GCA_964654575.1 Microcaldota archaeon
GGAAAATACAAAACAAGTTCAGGCTCCTGCTTGTATATTAAAAAATTGAAAGATGTTGATTTAGATGTGCTAAAATTACTAATAAAAGAATCTTATGAAAACTTTAAGGAAAAAACCAAAAACACCACATATGTTGTCTGACAAGAGTAATCCTTAAAAGATCTATCTTATTAGGTTAAACTAAATTCATGTCTATTTATTGGTGAATATATTATGGCAAATGAAGAATTTGATGTTATTGTCGTAGGTGGTGGACCAGCTGGTTCTAGTTGCACTGCATTTCTTGCAAAGGCTGGAAAGAAAGTTTTATTATTGGACCGAGCAACTTTTCCTCGAGACAAAACTTGTGGCGATGGGATTAGCGGTCGATCAGTCGGTGTTCTTAACGAACTAGGGTTATTATCTGAAATCGCAAAAGTTGAACACTTAGACATGTACGGCGTTACATTTTCAAATCCAAAAGGCAAGGTTGTTCCAATTGGAGCTCCAAGAAATGAGAATTCGCCTCCGCCAGGTTTTGTTTGCAGAAGAGAAGTTTTAGACAATGTTCTATTTCAAAATGCCAAAAAATTAGCTGCCAAGACGATAGAGGGCTTCTTTGTCACGGAAGTTATTTTAGAAGGCGATAAGGTAGTCGGTGTTAAGGGAAAGCTTAAGGACAAGGAAATGGAATTTAGATCAAAAGTAGTAGTCGGTTCAGATGGTGCTGGGAGTATTCTTGCAAAGAAGCTAGGTCCAACAAACCAGGATGAGGCGCACCAATGCGCTGGTATTCGATGCTACTACGAAGGGGTCGAAGGAATGATCGATCAGATCGAACTACACTTTATAGATGGTGTTCTGCCAGGTTATTTCTGGATTTTCCCACTTCCAAACAAGCGGGCAAATGTCGGAATCGGAATGCTCGTTTCGGACATGAAAAAGAAGAAGGTTAATTTACAGAAATTAATGTTTGAAACTATTGAGAAGAATCCTACTTTTAAGGAAAGATTCAAAAATGCAAAGAGGCTTAACGAAGTGAAAAGCTGGATTTTGCCTCTTGCTTCAAAAGTTCCTTCTCTTAAGATCTATGGCAATGGGTATGTTCTTTGCGGCGATGCGGCATCATTAATTGATCCATTTACTGGAGAAGGTATCGGAAATGCTCTTACTAGTGGCAAGCACGCAGCAAAAGCAATTGTTGCTGCATTTGAGAAGAATGACTTTAGTGCGCAAACACTTTCTGAATATCAAAAGAGTCTCTGGGAAAAGATCGGTGAAGAAGTTCAAACCAACTACAAGATGCAAAACTTGGTCAACTATCCATTTATGATTAATTTAGTTGTTGATAAAGCATCAAGATCAAAGGACATTAAGGCAGCAATTTCAAATGCTCTTATCAATCCCGATGGAAAGAAAACTGTGGTTGGGCCAATGTTCATCTTAAAGGCTCTCTTTGCCTAGTTTTCATTTTTTCTTTTACTATCTTTCACTCTTTAATAAAAATTCTTCTTTCTAATCTATTTCTTATGGTAGAGAAATTTGATCTTATTGTCATTGGCGGTGGTTCTGGTTTAGATGTTTCTAGTGCAGCTGCATCAAGCGGTCTAAAAGTCGCAGTAATTGAACCCGGTCCCATGGGGGGCACTTGTCTTAACCGGGGATGCATTCCAACGAAAATACTGATTCACAGCGCTGATGTAACTCGTCTCATAAATCGGGCACAGGATTTCGGAATCACAGCTAGGATCGAGGGAATTGATTTTCAGAAAATAGTAAAAAATTGTTTTAAGGAAATCGATGCAGATGCTGCAAATATCGAGAAAGGAATCAAGTCTTCAAAAAATATAACTCTCTACAAAGAGTATGCAAAGTTTTCAGCTCCTAAAACGATCAAACTAAAATCTGGCGAAATTACTGCTGATAAAATACTTATTTCTGCAGGAACTCGACCTTCCATTCCACCAATTGAAGGTCTAGATAAAGTGCCTTATCTAACTAGCGACAATGCATTGCGTCTTGATCGATTACCTGAAGAATTAATAATAATCGGCGGGGGTTACATAGCTGTAGAATTGGCGCATTTTTTTGGCTCACTTGGCTCAAAAATCACTATCTTGCAAAGAAACGTGCGACTTGCTCCAGACGAAGATGAGGAAATATCGAATAAATTTACTGAACTCTTTTCTAAGCAATATAAAGTTTATTTGAAATTTGCAGCTAAACGAGTCGAAAAGAAGGGAAATAAGGTTGTTGTCTTTGATACTGATGGCAAATCTGTTGAAGGAACTCATTTGCTGATTGCCACTGGTCGAACTCCG
>CAZZKB010000157.1:0-2299 GCA_964654575.1 Microcaldota archaeon
ACTTGCATGTGCAAAATCACCTCTAGAAGCAAAACCAGAAGCCGCTAAAAGAACGCTATCGAAAGTCTGTCTCTGCCTAGAAAGCCCAGACCCCCAATCCCTAACTTCAGAGCGCTGTGCTTCAATTTGAATAGAGAGACGATAGGCACCAAGTGCACGACCAAATTCTGCACCAGAATTTTGCCCAGATAATTCGTGATCAATTGCAGTCCCAAGAAGAGAAACTGCAGCTAGACGATTTTGAGTTAGTATATTAACATATGTTGAAGCCATTTCGACTAATCTAGTGAGTGCAGCAGAATCGTTTTCACGAGAACGTAAACCAGAAACAATTTGCACCAGTCGTCTTGAAATTTCAGTAGGAACTCTTCTTGAAAGAGAAGTAGCACTGCGAGCAAGATTTTCAGATTCGATTAAGAGTGTTGCAGATCGAATTTGTACAATAAGTGATGGGACAGTATTTTGATCAGAAGGAACTACTTGACCAGTAGCGATTTGAATTGCCAAACTTGCCCGATCAGTTGAGAATAGAGATTGAAGTCTTGATGAAGGGGATAATTTTGCAAGATTACCAAGTGCAACTGCAAGAGCGGCACGAGATCGCTGACCCTGCTCAAGTGCATCAAGTGCAACTGAACCAAACCATTCACTCGATCCGCTAACTGCAGATACAGAACTTCCACGAAGTGAAATAGCACCGTTTGTTAAAGAATCAAATTCAGGTAAAATGGACTGCGGTTCGCTAGAACCTGTTTCAGTATAATATCTTCTTCCAACTTCACGAACATGATCCATGTCGATTGAAGTTGATGACGGATCTCTAAGTGAGGATAGGAGAGAATCGACATCTGCTCTTAAGCGACCAAGCATATCTCGAACAGTTTGATCGGAGTTGTCGATCATAGACAATTGAGCTAAGTGAGACGACCAGCCACTAACAGTAGTGATTACTTGGTTGCGGAATGTTGATTCGAGTGCTGAGACATTTGATTCGAAGCGTGCAAGCATTTGATTGTCAGCAGTGTCCATTTCGCGAGTGTATGCAACACCGTTTTTAGAATCATTTCCTCGCTGAATAATATATGCAAATATCGCATTTCGCGCAGTTATTGCAGCCGGATTTTGTGAATTGTAAGCTTCTGAGTGATCGATATAATGTCGTGTTGCACGCATAACAGAGGCAAAACGTTTTTCATTGACAGTACCAGCATCGCTAAGAACCTGATCAAGTGACAACACGACAGAATTTGCAATTTGTGCTGAAGAACTAGAAGCAGGCAAATGACGCAGTACTTCAGAGCATAATGAAATCACTTCGCCCACATTTGCCATTTGAGATTGCGCATTATGAACCAACGATGCAGCACCAGTTCGATTGGTCGAGAAAAGTAGTTCTGCTTCGTCTAAAAGTCTCCGTATTTGATCAACATTATCGACAAATAAATCTCCAAGAACTGGAACAGTGTTAAGGGAAAGGCGTTCGAGAGTTCTTCTTGAGCGATTTATTTGACCTAGAATATCAGTTTCAACAGGAACAGTTGCGGCAAAAGATCGCATATCGCCAATAACTTCCCGAACCTGAATCAAGCGCAAAGTTAATTCGCGCATTGCTGTTTCGTCAGCTACATGCAAACGAACCGGAACCACTGGTCTTTGAGTTTCATCGTGAGTATCCCTTCTTAATCTAGCGCCGCCATTCATAAATACACCAAGTTTACGAGTAATTTTGACAAATATGAACAAATGATGCAAGTCGTTTCTTGCATGCTACTTCATCAAATTTTGATTTTTGAGCTTTTAGGGCAGATTTTTGCCACAAAATTAAAGAATCATAAAACCTTTTGACACGATTTACCTCGGGATTCATAGATTGTGGTTTTTGTTTTGTAGAATCCCACTTGGCAAGGAAATTTTCAATAGTTGAAATGGTTCGGTTTGAGCGTTCGATTGCTTCTTTTTCTATGCTTGAATAATCAGGTTTTTTCTCTTTTTGAGGACTAGAAAAAGATTTTGAAATTTTAACTTTTGAGTATTTAGTAGATTTAACACTTTTCTTAGATGAGGATTTCTTTTTGGTACCCATGCCAAACACAATAAATCTAACACGGGCAAGTTTAAAAAGGCGGTGTATAGTAAAATCCGGAAAAAATCATGATAAATTTATTGTAAAAATAATAATTAAAGAGTAAAAATTAGTGGTTTCTTGTGCGTGGTGCATTTGGAGCTGGTCCACCAAAGCACTGCTCAATTACAAATCTGCTAGTGGAATCCCAAACGTTAGAGTTGTAATCATACTTTG
>CAZZKB010000158.1:0-2257 GCA_964654575.1 Microcaldota archaeon
CATATGATATAATATGATATAGTATATAAAGTCATGTAAAAAGGAAAAAAATGGATAATGTAATGAGCCCACGCGGGATCGAACCGCGGGTCTTCGCTGGACTTAACTTTATAGAAAGTTTTGATCAAACTTTTCCTAAAAGTTTGTAAGAGCGACGTCTTAACCACTCGACTATGGGCTCAAAAAAACGGCTTAGCATATTGCGTTTTTACTAATAATTACTTGCTAGTATTCTCTTTAAAATATATAGTTATATGAAAAATGCATGAATAAACCAAGCTTCCTTTTCTTGCTCCTGATAATTAGCATGTGTTTAATTGGATATTACGAAGCAGTTAGTGAGCAGAGTGCAAATATTGCAATAGTAAAAATATTTGGCCTCTGTTCATTCTTGCTTCTTTGCATAAGCCTCATTATAGGCCCGCTTACAGTAATAGACTCAAATACATTTGCACCCCTCATTGAACCAAGACGGGCAGTGGGGATTGCAGCTTTTGTTATGGCAGCAATGCACTACGTATTGATTGCTGGAACTTATTACGGATGGGATTTTTCACAGATAGGAAGTGAAAAATCAAATGTTGTTGGATTCTTTGCTATATTTACAATGGTGCTGCTTACCATAACATCTAACGATTATTCGCTAAAGAAGCTTGGGCCAGAGACATGGAAAAAGATACAGATGATAAATTATCTGACATTCTTGCTTTCTTTTGTTCATTTTATAGCAAAATCAAAAGGAGACATAACTGCAGATTTACTTCTCGGGTTTGGGGTATTGACAGTAATATTGCAGATATATGGATTCATCACCAAAAGAGGAAAAATGCAGAAGGCTAGCCAAAACCAACAAAAAGTCTAATTCTTAAACTTAGCCATATTATCAAGAGCATGAAGCTAACTTTTAACGGTGCAGCCGGAATGGTTACCGGTTCATGCCATTTATTAGAATCAGGAAACGAAAAAATATTAGTCGATTGTGGAATGTTTCAAGGAATTAAGGAAATAACTACAATCAATTATGAGAGATTCAATTTTGACCCAAGAAAAATTTCGTATGTTCTTCTTACACACGCACACCTTGATCACTGCGGTCTGATACCAAAACTCGTTAAACAAGGATTTAGAGGAAAGATAATTGCAACCCCTCCAACAGTCGATCTAGCTAAGATAATGCTTGAGGACTCGGCAGTAGTAAATGAAGACGAAACCAAGCACGAAAACGTAAGACGACAAAGAATGGGACTCCCTCCAAGAACACCACTCTATAAGTTAGAAGATGTCAAACAATCGTTTAAGTATTTTCATAAAATAAGATACAACCACCCATACAAATTGAGTAATAATATGAGAATGGTTTTGCGAGATGCTGGACACATTCTAGGCTCAGCAATAATAGAACTGTTCGTAACTGACCAGGGAAAAACAAAGAAGATAGTTTTCTCTGGAGATCTTGGTCAAGGAGGCACACCAATAGTTAATGACCCAGCCATAATTGAAGAAGCAGATTACGTACTATTAGAAACAACTTACGGGAACAGAAGACATGGTGAAGTTTCTACTAGAGAACAACTTCTCTCCAAAGCAGTAACCGAAACATACCAAAGAGGCGGGAAACTTATGATCCCGTCATTTTCAATTGAGCGAACTCAAGAGCTTCTTTACTACTTGCATCGAATGGAGAAAAGCGGCAAATTGCCTGCTGAAAATATATTTTTAGATAGTCCGTTAGCAATCAATGCCACAGCAGTTTTCAACAACTATATGGATTATTTTACTCCTAAATTAAGGGCTGAGTTTAAAACCCCATTTACATTCAAGAAATTAAAATTCCTTAAATCACAATCTGAATCTCAGAAAATTAATGATTATCAGGGACCGTGTGTGATAATTGCCGGAAATGGAATGTGTACAGGTGGAAGAATTAGATATCACCTAAAGCACCATTTATGGGATGAGCGAAATACAGTTCTTTTCGTAGGCTATCAAGCTGAAGGAAGCACAGGCCGAGCAATCTTAGATGGAGAGAAAACGATAAAGATGATGGGTCTAGAGTTAGTAGTAAATGCACATGTCATGCACATAGATAGCTTTTCATCTCATGCCGATTCTCATGATTTATTAGTCTGGATGAAGCACTTTAAGAGAAAACCAAAAACAGTATTCCTGGTTCATGGGGAAGGCGAAGCAGCCACATCATTTGCAGAAAGCCTAAAGAAAGCAGGATTCAGAGCACATGTGCCAAAGAGAACTGAAA
>CAZZKB010000159.1:0-2252 GCA_964654575.1 Microcaldota archaeon
AGGTATCTAGATAAATTTTTTATTTTAATTATTTTTACAAATAGATTAGAAACAACAAGAATCCTTAAAACCACAATTTTGACATTTTTCAGCCATACTGCCCCTAATTGATGACATATATTCACCGCAGTTGGGACAAGGTGAAGATTTAGACAAAATTACATCCGAGTTATGATACAACATAACAATATATTAACAAACACAAGATTTATCAAGAGTGCACTTTGGGTTTAAATAGTTTAACAAAGTCAACTTAATGATAAATATGAAACTAAATATACTTTTTGTAATGATTATGGGATTAGTTGGTTTGGCATTAGCCACCAGCTACAGTGGAGATGGAAGTTTTAATCTAACAATGAATGATAAGATAACTTCTCAAAATCAGGTCGAGATAACTCTGCTTTCAATTGGCACAAGTTATGGTAGAGATCAGCAGCCAATTTACAACAACGCTACATACAAAATAAGATACAACAATGCAGATGTAGCAACAGTA
Organism: Microcaldota archaeon; assembly: GCA_964654575.1. Classification (GTDB taxonomy): domain Archaea; phylum Micrarchaeota; class Micrarchaeia; order Anstonellales; family Bilamarchaeaceae; genus Bilamarchaeum. The sequence continues at coordinate 500 of CAZZKB010000159.1, forward strand.
ACTCTTAGACAAGGTGATAGTTACACCGCAGTCGCAAGAGGCGGAAGAAGAAACGCTACAATAACACTCGATAATATATGGATAAAAACCTCTGAAACAACAGTTGCATTGATTAGAACAATATATGCAAATACTAGTGTTGAGTCGCAATCTTACGACCCGCCAGCACCAGACGTAGCAATTACAGATATTAGAGCGAACACAAGTTTGTTTAGTGCAGTAGTAAGCTGGACAACAAATACAAGTGCAAATGGAACTTTATACCTATACAATTCAACAAGATCAAGCATAATGAAAATGATTAGCATAAGTGAAATGGCAACATCGCACAGTGTTAATATAGATGGATTGAAATCGAATTACAATTATTATGTTTACGTCGATGCTTGTACGAATAACAGTTGTGTTGAGTCTGCACCAGATTTGAAATTTACAACACAACCGGTGATACCAGTTATTAGCAATGTCAAAGCAAAAGAAATCACAAATGACTCGGCAAAAATAGTTTGGGATACGGATGTTACATCAGACTCAATAGTTTATTATAGAAAATTTGGAGAAAGTAATTGGACTAGAATTCCTCCAAAAAGTTCGTTCGTAATAACAGACATAGTAGACAATTTCCCAATAGATACACACGTTATTGACCCACTTGGCCCAATAACAGTGCCATCGATTGGAGGAGTTGGATACACACAAACAGCAAAGACAATAAATTTAGAATCAGGAGAAAGAGCAGAATTTGCACTTCCTTCGTCAATCGGATCTAGCAGTATGATAATACCAAGTAAGATTTCGATACCGAGTTTAGGCAGTTCATCAAGCAACGTAGGTAGCTATGACATAGTTACTGATTACCCAGTAGGACAAATAAAAGACAAGAATATTTACAGATACATATTCCAACAAAGTCATGCAATGATAATCAGACACCTAGAAGACAACACATTATATCAATTCAAGGTCTCAAGCTGCGCAGATGCTTGTGCAGAGTCAAATGTAAGCACATTCCAGACAAATAGAACAATTTTTCAGCCATATGTAAGCATACTACTATCCCCATATTCAATACAACATGGAAGTAGCGCAGTGATTACGGCTTCAGCATACAGTAGAAACCCAGGCGGAACATTAGTTGACACAAAGGTTAGCTGGGATGATCAGGGAACAGAAAAAAGCTTTACTCCAGTATTTGGAGGAAATAGTAAATCATTTGTTCCAGGAACATATGACACACTAACAGTATTTAGTATAACATTCGTAGATAGCGGCTCACACACAGTAAAATTATGGGTAAAAGACAGCAGTGGAAAAACCAACGAGCAGACAGTAAATGTAAATGTAGTAGCAAATAGCGCATGTGCAAATACGGGTGCAGTTTATTATCCAAGTGACACAACATGCACAGATAAATGGCCAAACGACGGACAAGCAACAATCAATTACAATAATGGAATTGGAGCATGTCACGCATTTGAACTTTGTTCAAACGATTTAGATTACATGGCAAAGGATGCAGAAAGCTGTTGTAATGGAGAAAGAATATTTTCAGATCTGCCAAGTCAAAATAGAGGATATGGATATAGCAAAAATGCGGCTTGTGACATTGCAATAGCTGACACAAAGAGCAAAGGTGCAATGACAAGTTTGAACTCTGATTCAAGTATGAAATATTGTAAAGCAGCATACTTGGTTAGAGGAATTGGATCTCAGGCAATATATGTAAAAGATTATTATACAGCTGAAGCCTGTT
>CAZZKB010000160.1:0-2246 GCA_964654575.1 Microcaldota archaeon
AATACTTGTCCTGATATTGGTGGCTGCGTTTTACTTATTCTATTTCGCAGCTCTTCTAATGACGCCACGACCAAGTTATTATTACTAATTTTTTCTTACTCTTTAATTTTTGAAAAAGGTTCGATGATCCTAGATACTGTCTTATTTGCTGGGTTATTTTTTACTTGACTTGGTTTAGCCAACTGTACGATTTTCCCATCTATCAGTATTGCAATCATATCTCCAAAATAAAATGCTTCTTCTGGAGAATGGGTTACGAAAATTATTGGTATGTTCAATGATTTGAAAATAGTTTTCAACTCAATTGCAACCTCTCCTTTAGTTATTGTGTCTATGCTTGCTAACGGTTCGTCCAAAAGCAAAAGCTTTGGCTCTGTTGCTAATGCTCGTGCTAGTGCCACTCTTTGTCGCTGCCCACCAGAGAGCTGATCAATCCGTCTTTTTTCAAGGTCACTAAGTCCAACTTTCTTTATTATTTGCTTACTTTTTTGTGTATACTCTTCAGTTTTTACTCCGCGTATTTTTAGTCCATAACATACATTCTCCAATACGTTAAGGTGTGGAAAAAGACCATAATTTTGTGGCAGGTAACCTATGCACCTATCTTCAATTTGTAATGCGTTAATATCTTTATCGTCTATTGAAATTTCTCCGCTATCTGCCCTTCTAACCCCTAATATTGATTCAAGTAAGGTTGTTTTTCCACTTCCTGAGGGGCCCATGATCACAAGCACTTGTGCTTTTTCGACTTCAAATGATATCTCTTCGATTATTATTTTTTGATTTATCTTTGTGGTCAAATTTTCTACTCTTAGCATTAGTCATCCCTCTTCATAGTTCTCTTAAAGTACAGGAGTGCCAATGTCGATGAAGCTGTTGCTAATATTGTAGCAGCTAATGCTGCGCTTGTAAGGGTGTGGGCTTCGTTTGCCACAAAAGTTGGAATGGTTTCTGTTACTCCTGGAATTACTCCGGCAAAGAGCAAACTCCCGCCTAGTTCTCCCATTGCCCTTGACCAGCAGAGGGCTGAGCCGGCAATTATCTCTTTATACGAAAGTGGAAGCAACACTGTCCAAAATACTTGAAACTTATTTGCCCCAAGTGTTCTTGCAGTTAAATCAAGACCACTCTTTTTTATCTCTTTAAATCTTCTACAAACAAAAGATACGATAAATGGTGCAGCTATGAAAAACTTCGATATTACCAATGCTATAAAAGTAAATGATAAGTTAAGTCCTATTGGAGAACTTGGTCCTAACAAAAGCAAAAATATCATTCCCTCAGCGATTGGCGGAAATGTTTGAGGTATGTCTATAGACAGAGTTTCAATCAAATCTTTTCCTCTAAACTCCACCATTGCGAATATGTATGCAAGCGGTATTCCAAAAATGATTGCAAGTATCGTAGTTGCGATTGACGAAGTTATGCTAAGAAAAAGAGCACTTAATATCCTCGTGCTTTCTATTTCAAAAATTACTTGGCTAATTGATCCGGCTGCTGCTAAATACGGATATACAATTACGCCTACACTAAATATTACTAGTATCGATGCTATTGCGTATAAAAGAAAAATCGCAATCTGATACTTGTTTAGACTCATATTTTGATTATCTGTTCTATGTTTATAATATTCTGCATACTAATCAATAAAGGTGGAATCTAGAAGAAAACCTCGTAATTTATTGAAATCAAATTTACTTTCATCTGCACTTGTCCTTTCAATTTCATGTGCTCATGAATATAGAGCAGTTAATCCTTCTATTTCAAATCCGAATTCGGAGCAAACTCAAAATCAACCTCGCCCTAACAACACTCCATCTCACTGCGGTCTGCGGGGTCGCTCTTTTTGGTATAATTATTCTGGAGGTCAAGATCATATTATCGATAATATGGTTCCTGAAGGTAATTCTATCTTAAGAGTTCTGTGTCATCAAAAGTTTGCCGCGTTGATAACTCCCTCTACTATATACAACATTCCATTTGTCGGCTCATCTGCGACATTTTTTGAAACTAGTGTGTCTCCCCCACTGTCGAATTCATTTGATTTTGCCGTCTCCGCTCACTCGCTAGTAGCTCTAGATATTGATGAAACTACTCACCAGGGTCATTTGTATGTTTTTTCTACTGACCCTCAAAATCCATTCTCAAACTTCACATGTACTCCCTCATCCAGAACATTTATGCCTCAAACCAGAGTTGGTCTAATTCCAACTTCAGATCGAGGTGCTGATCAATATGTTGTTCTG
>CAZZKB010000161.1:0-2235 GCA_964654575.1 Microcaldota archaeon
AGCAAGTCGTCTTTTTCTTAATGTTATTTCTTGATCTAATAACTCAATTCCTTTTCTGATTATTGCCTTTTTTCTATCGTCTGCTTCTTCCTCTAAATTTCGTCTTAAATCTCGTCTATCTTTGCAAAGCGATCTAGTTCCTTTTGCATATGGAAGCAAGATGATCTCTCTCATTGCTTTTCTCATATCAATTTTTGGTAAATGTGTCATTTGATCTTTATTTGTGATTTAATTAGGAAGCCTTTTAATGCCCATGTTTTATATTCTCTCTACGGGTTTGGTTTAGATGCAAGTCCGTCGCGTTTTGATAAGTGTTTACAACAAGGAAGGTATCGTCGATTTTGCTCGCTCATTATCTGAAATGGGTATTACAATTCTCTCTAGCGGGGGAACTGCAAAACTATTATCTCAAAATAAAATTCCGGTAACTGAAGTATCAGACTATACTGGTTTTCCAGAAATGATGGAGGGAAGAGTAAAGACACTTCATCCAAAAATTCACGGTGGAATTTTAGCTGATCGATCAAAAAAATCTCATCTTGACGAGGCAAAGAAAAACGGTATCCAACCAATAGACATGGTTGTGGTAAATCTTTACCCGTTTGAAGAAACTGCTCTTAAGAACTCATCCCTCTCAGAAGTCATCGAAAACATCGATATTGGTGGTCCAACATTAATCCGCTCAGCTGCTAAAAACTATCAAAGTGTTGCAGTTGTTTGCAATCCAAAAATGTATTCTCAAGTTATTTCTGAACTAAAAGAATCAAAATCAATTAGTGCAAAAACGCTCGAACATTTAGCAGTTGAAGCTTGGACACAAATTTCACACTATGATGTTTGTATTGAGCGATACTTCCGCACTCAATTTGGCTATAAAGACGAATATCCAGAATACTTAAATCTCACATTCCATAAAAAACAAGATTTACGCTATGGTGAAAATCCTCATCAATCTTCTGCCCTATACAAAGATGATTTTTACAAAAACCCATCTATCTTAGATGCAATTCAGATTCAGGGCAAGCAAATGTCTTACAACAATATCCTAGATTGTAATGCTGCATTTAAGCTTATTAGAGAGTTTGAAGAACCTACAGCAGTAATTGTAAAACACAACAATCCATGCGGCGTTGCTTCTGACAAAGATATTCTTTCTGCATACAAAACTGCAAAGGCAGTTGATCCAGAAGCAGCTTTTGGCGGAATTGTTTTCCTAAATCGACCTGTTGATGATATTTTGGCAAAAGAAATCACGAGTCGTTTTGTCGAAATTGTAGTTGCTCCGTCGTTTAGCAATTCTGCTCTTGAAGTATTTAGTGCAAAGAAAAATATTCGAATTATCGAGTCTAAAGTTTTAGGGGTTAAGAGACAACCTTATCGAAAGTATCGATCGATTTTAGGTGGTCTTCTAGTTCAAGAAGCAAATGTAAAAATGCTCGATTCTCTTAAGACTGTTACAAAAAGAGAGCCTACAAAAGAAGAACTCCAATCTCTGCTCTATGCATGGAAGGTTGTCAAGTACGTAAAATCAAATGCGATTGTTTATGCTAAGGGCACACGTGTCATTGCAATCGGTGCTGGGCAGATGAAACGAATCGATGCAGCTAGGATCGGTTCATTAATCGCTCAAGATTATGGCGAGAGCCTCAAAGGAGCAGTTATGGCATCAGATGCATTTTTCCCATTTAGAGACGGAATTGATTTTGCATCTAAACTAGGAGTCTCAGCAATCATTCAGCCCGGTGGTTCAGTAAAAGATGAAGAAGTCATTGCTGCTGCAAATGAACACAATCTTGCTATGGTCTTTACTGGAGTACGGCACTTTAGGCACTAGTTTTTCCATCTATTCTCACTTTTTAAATAGTTTTATTATATCTATTTTTGTGTTAGGTGAATTATTTGTCTTATCATGATCCAAGAGGTACTGCAGCAAAAGCCCTTGAGGCTTACATGAGAGCAAGACTGTATATTGAATCAATGCCTCTACCTAGAGAGTCATCTGTTAAATTCCGAGCTGTTCCGCCACAAGTTGAACCTCCAGCTCCAAATAACTTAACTGTTTCAAACAATTCTAATCCCCCAGATCATTCTAAGCCACCTGGATTTTTCTCAACTTATCTTCGTGCCATATGGTCTGGTAAAAATCCTAGGGTAGAAATGCTAAAAGTTCTTTTTAGAGATCACCCTCTAAGTCCTAAACAAGAATTGATTGCTGCAAGAGCACTTGTTTTCTGC
>CAZZKB010000162.1:0-2217 GCA_964654575.1 Microcaldota archaeon
ACAAAATCATTACAGTGTAAAGAGCGTAGTTTTCCCATTCCTTAAATTAGGCGGAACTGATATTACCCTTGGTCCAGAGATGAGAAGTACTGGCGAAACGATGGGTCTTGGAAAAACTTTTGAAATGGCATATTATAAGGCACTACTAGCTGCTGGAATACGAGTAAAACCCGAAGGAGCTGCTTTTATCAGCCTTAAAGATGAGGATAAAAAACACGTTCCAAAATTAGCTGAACTCCTGAAAAAACTTGGATACCGAGTTTATGGGACAATGGGAACCGTCGGGTCAGTTGAAGGTGGGGTAGCGATTCCGAAAATAGGAGCTGGAAAGCCAGACATACTTGAATTAATTGAATCGAAAGAGATTGCGATTGTCATAAACAGCCCGACTAAAGGCGGTCGTGCAAACACTGACGGATTTAGAATGAGGCGTGCTTGCATTCAGGGCGGTATACCTTGCATTACAAATATCAATACAGCATTTGAACTTCTTAAGGCTCTTGACACATTAAAGAAAAAGGATTTGGACATTCGAGCTTTTGATGAATATTGTAAATAAAACTCGATATCAAATTAATTATTTAAATAAAAATAATCCGAATAACAACATCAAAGTCGGAATAATTATCGAACCCATCAAGCTAGTTCTTTCAGTTTCAAATCGCAAGCAAAGCAATCCAAGTGCAGTAGACAATGTCAAGACTGTTATTCCAAAGACACCATCCAGAACAAAAGTAACGCAGATAAAATATGCGATCAAAACATACTTGATTACACTAAAGTCAATTCTTGCAATTTGTGAGATCTTGTTTCTAAGTAAATAGACAACTAAAGACGAGATAGACAAACTTAGAAGAAAAATGACAAAAAGCAAAAACAGATTCTGCTTAATGTCGATAAATTGAGATAGATATGCTGTTGCTCCAACTCTTGATTTATCGATTGCTGCAGAAGTTGAAAGAGAAAAAATCGCCTGACTTACTGTAATTGAACTTGTGGCAGAGAGGTATGAAAGCGAATTTAGTGGCACAAAAACACTAAGAAGAGTCGCCATTTGACTTGAGGAACTGATTCCGGGGAAAAAGTCTGCTAAAAGTCCTAAGAGCACCCCAAGGAAAGAGAATTTTATAGTATCAAGATTTGGAGAAGCCAAATCATCTTGACTTGGAATAGTTGCATTTTTTGACAAATCAATAAGTGCAGCGATAGCAAACATTCCACTAAAGAGAGGCAAAAATGGCTCTTTCAAACCGATGTTGAAGGAGCAGTAGCCAAGAATTCCACTAGCGACAAAAAATAAAATGTAATTTAGTGGATTTTTTGATCTGAACACTAGAAAAGCACAAAATATCAGAAGAATGTATTTTAGATAATCCTTGATTGCAAAAAACGTTGAAAAATAAAATGAAGTTGAGAATGGAAAGATAACACAACAAATCAATGCACAAAAAATGATTGATAAAATTGCAGATTTTAATGCTAAAAGTCCTTTTCCTTCTTTTAAGAGACGCTGACCTGGAAGCATGATTGTAACATTGCCTGATTGTGGAGCAGCAAAAAAAATTGATGGAATTAATGTTGATATAATATAGGATGGAAAGAGAGATATTGCAAACAGTGAGAAGTCTTCACTTCCTAAGCCGATTGATGAAAGAATAATTAATATAAAATTTATGTGAAGACCTGGAAATAACCCCGCAATAAGACCGATGATTATTCCGAGAGGAATTAGAAGAAAGTTCATATAACGCCTGCATCGCCTGAACTATCCGATGGCAATATTCCTTATCCGAATATGTGGTCCACCATCGCTAACTGGAGCATCTTGGCCCGATTTTCCACAAACCCCAGGGCTAGTCCCAAAATCCTTTCCAACTGATTCGATCTGATTAAGTGTTTCGAGAATGTTTCCGGTAATTGTGACATCTTTCATCAGTTTTCCGATTTCTCCATTTTTGATTTCGTATGCTTCCTGAGCTTTGAACATAAAGCCGCCAGAAAATATATCGACACTGCCACCCTTCATGCCTTTTAGATAGACACCAGAGTGAACATCAAAAACATCAGATAGAGATTCTTCTCCAGGCTGGAAGTAAGTATTACTCATTCTAACAACAGGTACAGAGGAATAATCTTCTGCCCTAGCATGACCATTTGGATCAATGTCAAGGGCACGTGCAGTTTCCTTTGAATTTATATAATTAGCAAGCACGCCTT
>CAZZKB010000163.1:0-2163 GCA_964654575.1 Microcaldota archaeon
GCTTCCGATAATTATCCCATCTTCGGTTCGAATGCGCTCGATCACACTAGCATCATATGGTGAAATGTAATTCTCAAGCATTTTCGATCCGCAAGTAAATTTCTTTCCCTTTATTGCAATATTGTTTTTTATCGCAATAACTTTTCCAAACAATTTTCCTTTCTTACTATCTTTTCGTGAATCGAGTTCCTTTGCTTGTGCTATTGCATCTTCTCTATAAATTTCTATAAATGCCTTTATCGATTGATCTTCTTTGTCGATTTTTTCAATCAATTTCCTTACTTTTTCTTCAATCATGAATATCAATCTCAGAGCGTCTTAGGAGCGATCATTATTCTTCCTTCTTTCTGGTTAAAGTTGTCGATGATTTTATCGCCATCTTCCTTTGAACTTGATTTTACTTCATCATTCCGTAACTCATTTTCTTTCTTTGTTTTGCCATCTACTTTCGAATCATGTATTTCTTGAATTTTTGCAAAGTAGGCAAGCATCTCTCTAAATTCAGTCTCAAACTTTTTTGCCTCTTCATCAGTTATCTTTATTCGTGATAACTCAGCAATATTTTTTACTGTTTGAATATCTATTTCCATAATAGCAACTCTCTACGGCTTAAGCCTCTGTTTATCTCGTGGGAACATCACAGCTTCTCGAATATTTTTCAATCCGCAAACCGCCATTGTCAACCTATCTAATCCAATACTCCAGCCAGCATGCGGCGGAGCCCCGTATTTGAAAGCATCTATGTATGATTTGAAATGAATTGGATTCATATCTCGAGCTGCAATTTGCTGCTCGAGCAAATCTGGAGTATGAATTCGCTGAGCTCCAGAGCATATCTCCATACCTTTGTATATTAGATCATACGACTTGCAAATCTTCGGGTTTTCTTCATAAGGCATCGAATAAAATGCTCGCACTGCGGTTGGATAATCTCGAATAATTACCGCTTCGTGTTTTGTCAACTCGCACAGTTTTGCTTCCTGCTCTTTAGAGAAATCTTCACCAAACCTGATTTTCTCTCCATGGGCACTAAGTAATGCCACTGCATCTTCGTATTTGACTGTCTTAGCTTCATTTGGAACGTTTAATTCGATGCCTAAAAGTTTCAACTCTTCAGAATTCTGTTCTTTTACTTGTCCTAGCATATATGTGAAAACGGACGAGAGAACATCGATTGCATCGCTATCAGTTGCAAATGCCATTTCAATATCCATCTGCAATATCTCGTTAATATGAAATGGGCCTTCGTGTTTTTCAGCTCGGAAAACTGGTGTCGTGATGAAAACTCTCTCTAATCCACCGATAACTGCCAATTGCTTGTAAAACTGCGGACTTTGAGCTAAGAATGCAGGTTTATCAAAATAATCGATTTTAAAGAGCTGTGCACCACCCTCGGTAGTTGAACCTGTAATGCTTGATGGGCTAATTTCAACAAAATTCAATGCTAGTAAAGCCTGCCTAAAAGCAGTTTGAAGAGTTGCCCTTATTTTGAAAACTGCTCGAACTTTATCTCGCCTTAGGTCTAATGATCTGTTATCTAGTCTGATGTTTATGTGCGGTTCATCTTTCATCGCACCATAAATCGGCGTTTGCTCATACACTTTTCCAAGTATTTTTACTTCGCTTGCTTCGATTTCAAGACCACTTGGTGAGCGCGGTTCTTTTCGTATTTTGCCTTTTACACTAATCGCAGCTTCTCGATCAATTTTTTCACTTGGCTTTTGAGTTAATTTTACCTGTATTTTTCCGTTCGTATCTCTAAGCGTAATGAATGTTAGCGCACCAATGTCTCTAATCGCATGAACCCAGCCTGAAACAGTTACTTCTTTTCCTTCATCATCAGCTGTTATTCTATCAATTGCTTTGTCCTTAAGTTTAGTTCTCTCTCGCAGCTTATGTGAATTTGGGATTTTTTCCAGTACTTCATCTAGTGAGTTTTTGATAAATATCACCCTTTCTTCTTGATTAGGTAATTAATTGCGATTATTATTGTTGAAATTGGCAGATAAGTAGTAACCTTTAACTTCTAATTTTGCACCAATTTCGTTGTTTAACATTTTATTCACTTTATTCTATCTCGTAAAAGGTATTTAAGGGTTTGTTTCTACACACTCCTTCTAGTAGTTTCAGTCTGAATACTAGCTCTTAATCTGTCAAGTCTCA
>CAZZKB010000164.1:0-2159 GCA_964654575.1 Microcaldota archaeon
CTTGATGGCACCCAATATATCTTAAGTCTCTTCTCTCTCTGCTCTATTTTTGCTTTTTTTGCCGGGGCGATTATGACTCCTTCGTGTTCTTTTGTCAATTCATTTGCGATATCATTAATGTAACTTACAACCCCATTAATTTGAGGTGTGTACGTGTCTGTAAAAAATACAATTTTCATATCTCTACCTTGCACTACTATTTGTAGCATTGTTACTTGCTGTGCTATTTGAGTCAGGAACCTCACTTCTAATCAAAATATTTTCTGCCTCTATATCTGCAGCAGTAACATTCCTTCTTGTGCTGTTTTGTTGTGCTGTAACATTTGTTGTACTTGTATTTTGTATTGTGTTGTTTCTCTGCACTGGTAATGATACTTCTTGACAGAATGCGTTTTTAGATTGGTTTACTAATGCTGAGCAGTAACTACTGTTTTTGTATGCGCCTGCAAGTTCTATCTGGCAATCATCTTTGTATGAGTTATCCTGTATCCTTTGACATATTGTGTCGTTCTTTAGTACTGGTACTAATGAAACTAAACACCGATCTGCTCGTGATCCGGCTAATCCACAAAGATTTAAATTCTTGATATTTTGAGCTCTTGATGCAATGCAAATGTCTCGCTCATCGCCTCTTTTACTCCAATAGCAGTCTATTAATTGAGATTGTTGATCCATCTGATCTCTTATTTCGACTCCTACATTGTCTCCTAGGTCAAAATTTGGTAGCTGTATGGTGCTTGTACTCTTCGAATACCCATTCAGAGTGTACTTGTATTCATGAACACTGCTGCCTGTACTATAATTGAAATATTTCGAGTATACAAATCCGCTTGAATTGTCTATGCACATCTTCCATCCAAATACTTTTGGACTGTTCGCAGTAATTCCAAATCTAGCTGCATCGCTTACTGTCATGTTGCTATAATCTATCGTGTACGTGATTTCTTGACAAGTGTGTCCATTTATGCTCTTAGGGGTCATTTGTGAATTTATTGTCAAATATTTGTTTGCTATTAGGAAGTCTAAATCTTGTTCATTCTTATCTACTTGACTGTCTTTGAGAAATAATGATTTTATCGATTCTAAGTATCTTGCCATTGCAGTATCGCTAGTCCCGTTAAAAGAACTACAACTATTCGAACTGTAATTTAGGCACATTATTGTGTCGTTATCTAGATAGTAAATTGTTTTTGTTGAGAGTGGGTTGATTATGTTTGCAATGCTGCTATTGCCACTTTTAGTTAGCATATATGTAGTTGTATAGTCATCGACAGACTCGGTGTAATTATAGGAGTAATTCATCGAACTTTTTCCAAATGTCGATCCTTTCTGGAGTAGTAAAATCTCATTCTTGTAATCGCTTTGAGTAATATTTTGTTTTATCGGGCTATTGCTAGAAAAATAAAAAATTCCTATAGCGATTACTAAGATTAATCCTACAAACATAATTTTTTGATTATCCATTAATTCCACCATTTTTGTCGGTTCTGAAACTGACTAATATTCATTTTATCTAATAACGGTAAGATATTAATAACTTTTTTAATCTGCGTTGTGGCTTCTTTTATACACAAAATATAACATCGTGCTTACTTATAATGTTTTTTGAAGAATAATATGTACTTAATTGGTGTATTACTATGGGTTTTTTAGATGACATACTTGGTAATGAAAAGGAAAGTTCACCTCCAGTAGAGGGGATCGGAAGATCTGCAAACCCACTTGAAGTTTCGATGTTTTTCACTCCACTTAGACTAAGTGCAAACCGTGCCAATTCAATTGAATTAGTGGTCAAAATAAAAAACATCTCAGCTGAAAATCAACTGGTTTCTGTTGATCTATCTCTTCCGAGAAATTGTATGATTGGTTTTGATCCAGCCTGTATTAACAAAGCTGCAGAAAAACAAGGTGGTGAAGTAAAGCCTGGAGAACTTGTAACTTTATCTATCCCTGTTTGGGCAAACAATCAGACCAAACCTGGCTCGTACGAACTTGGTCTAACTGCTTATCACCACTATCGTCATTATGATAAGGTAATGGGTAGCGTAAGAAAATCATTAGTTCTTCGAGTTGCATAACTCTAATTAATTTCCACTTTCTATTTTTTGGCTTAATTCTTCAATAATATTTGCCACTTTTAATCCTTTTTCAGTTAGTCT
>CAZZKB010000165.1:0-2144 GCA_964654575.1 Microcaldota archaeon
TTACACGCCAAGCAAGTAGAGCCTTATGTTGTAGGCAGTGCCGATTATTGGGAAGCGCCCAAAAGAGACAGTATAAAAATGGATCGATTGATCAAAAACGGAAAAACATTATACAAAGCAGCTCAATCCAATTTTATTAAGCTTAGAATAGGCTATCAAATGATGCGACTAATGCATTACAGCAACAGATTCTCCGAAGCCATATCTGCTTATGATGATTTTGTAGCACCTAATACTACTCCATCTGTTTTACAACCTTTATCACTTGCTCTTAAAGCCGGCGCACAATTCAAATCAGGTCATCCGGAAGAAGCTGCTTATAACTTCAGCAAAGCCTTTGCAGCATCAGGTGCAAAAAGAGTTTCCAATTATCTGGGCTTTATTTGGAGCATAACAAGCACACGTGACAGAAATGATTATTTGCAATATTGCAAGAACGATAAAGAAAGAGCAGACATGCTCTCGCTCTTTGCCATGAGCAGCATTGGCAATGAATTACCGGCCATGGAAGAAATTGTAAAACTTCATCCGGCAAGCCCTTCCCTGGAAGTATTAGTGGTAAGAGAGATCAACAAACTGGAAGAAAAATATTTTACGCCATTGTTACGAAATGAAGAGGGAGGAAGAAGCATATATGCGTCATGGCTATATGATGGTACAGATACGATGATAGCCGGCGGAAAAGAAAAAACAATTGCACTCGCCGATTTTTTAAACGGTGCAGCAGATAAAAATGTAGCCAATAAAGCATTGTTCGCCACAGGATCGGCTTATTGTTACTACATGGCGAAAAAATATAATGAAGCTGAAAGTGCTCTAAAAAAAGCCAAAACACTTCATCCTTCAGAAAAAATTAAAGACCAGATAGAGCTTACCAATATTCTGATCACACTTAGTGAACAAAAAAATATAGATGAAAAATTTGAAGCACAATTATTGCCTTCATTACAATGGTTATTGAATAAAACCAAACAACCCGGCAACTCAATTGGCTATTGGGACATTAACTACTGGCGTAACTTTTATCGCAATTTGTTAAACGATATTGTAGCAAGAAAATATTATCAGCAAGGAAATATAGCCAAACAAATTCTGGCTGCAGGCAGTGCAGATAAAATAAACAATTCATATTATTATGAAAGCACCGCAATGGACCTGATGAGAAACATTGAAACCATGCATGCGATAGCATTGTTTGACATCTACAATAACAAACAACCTTCGCCCTTTGAGAAATTTCTCATTAAGAATAATTCCATCCAAAAAAATGATGTGGTTGATTATATTGGCACATCGTATATCCGTGACTACGAATTCGACAAGGCTATTCCCTGGTTGCAAAGATCGCCGGATAAAGGACTAACCAAGATCGACAAAAATCCTTTTATTGAACTATTGTACGACAGAGAAGCACAGTTACGCAGCGAGCGAAAATTCAGCACCACCAAACTGAATTTTGCCATGCAAATGGCGGCATTAAAAAATCTGATCAGCACTAATAAAGCCGGTGCAAAAGACCTGTACAAATATGCCACGGCTTTGTACAATATCACCTACTATGGTCATACATGGGAAATAGTAGCGTATTTTCGTAGCAGTAGTACAGGGTACTATATCCCTGACAAAGCATCAAACTTTGAAAAAGAATATTACGGCTGCAATAGCGCCCATGACTTTTTTGAAAAAGCCATGAACAAGGCCACCGATAAGAATTTTAAAGCCAAATGTTTGTTCATGATGGCTAAATGCAGTCAAAAGCAACTAGACAGACCGAAGTATGAAGACTATTACAATAAAGAATACTCTGCCTTTGACAGTGCCGAACAAAAGTATTTCGACCGTTTCATGAACAACATTTATTTTCCAAAGTTGGTGAAGGATTATAGTAGCACATCGTTCTACAAAGAAGCCTACAATTCCTGTAGTTATCTGAGAGATTTCGTGAAAAGAATGAAATAGAATCTGGACATTAAAGCGGAACTAAAGGCGAAAGGGATTAAAAAAAATTGGCGGAAACATGATTATTCCCGCCATACCTTAATAAAACCCTAAATTAGCAAGAGCTACCTCATCGCACTATTTCAACCGCTCGAATATGTTTACTTCCTCTCGCAAGGCTTATCAATCGTTGCCGTTTTTACAGC
>CAZZKB010000166.1:0-2132 GCA_964654575.1 Microcaldota archaeon
TGCTAACGGACTGCTCACGAGTTGCTACCGCTTTAGGAGACGCATTGCTAACGCTCTGCTCACGCTTTGCTAACGGTTTAGATGGAGCTGAACTAGAGACTGTCACATGGTTATCTAAAGACTTGTTGCCATTTTGACTCAACTTTGGCTCATGAAGTGTTATCTCTTTGTTATCCGTTTCTTGATCTATTGTTGAGTTTTCAGCTAACGATTTAGTTGCATTGTCAGAAAAGGACTGCGGAGCAAATGCTATGGGCTGAGAGGAGTTTTCCTCATCTTCCATAAGGCGTAGAAAATCGGCAGATGAAATTTTCTTTTTCGACATTAAATCATCCCAGCAATGTTTTCAGTTAGGTTCCTATAACCTTCAGCAGCTCTTGATTCTGCAAATTCATAAATAATCTGCTTTTTAACTTGTGCTTTTTTAATTGTTGAATCAACACCGATAGGTTCAAATACTCGGCATTTACTAACAAACTTAGTCTTAATTGCCTCATAAGCCTGTTGGGATACAGTTGTTCTTTTGTCGAACATAGTAGGTACAATTCCAAGAATCGTCGGACTTTTTTCATAAAAATCTTCGATGATCCTTTTTTGTTCAAATAGATAATTAATATTTGAAATGGCGAATGCATCCATTGTAGCTGGAATTAGCCAGTAATCTGCAAATGTCATGAAATTCAAAAGTACGAGGTTCATTGCAGGACTACTGTCTATGATACAGTAATCATACTGAATATTTTGTTTTTTAAAGCGACCCTTAAGTGTTTCTTCTCTGCGGTGAAATGCCGCCATTCGTATATCTGCCTCTGAAAGTCTGCGAGAGGAAATCATAACGTCGATATGACTATCTCCTACTGGGATTCTTTGAATAGCATCTTCAAAAGGAGTGTCTTCAACTAAGAATGAAGAAAAATCTTTATCGCTATTTTGAAGTTTTAAACCGAAGTAGGTTTTAATGCTTCCTTGTGGATCACCATCGATTAGCAAAATCTTACTTTCAGGTTTCAGCAACTTTAAGCCCGTAGCTACGGCTACAGCTGTCGAAGATTTTGCAACTCCGCCCTTAATGTTCGTAACAAGAAGTGTTTTCATGAGAACCTCCGTTGGTCTAAATAAATTAGATATTAGCAATGGAGATGGATCAATAAAATTTTTAATAAGCTATGCGTTATTTCTGATCGTTAGATTTCTATAAAGAGTACCTTTAGAAATCCCAAGTGTTTTACAAATATTAGAGATGGGAATTTGGGATCGGTGCAGAGCTCGGGCCTGTTCTATTTTGTTTGTATCCATCACTCTTGGCCGTCCGCCTTTTCTACCTCTTTCAGCCGCAGCTTTAAGACCTGCAAGAGTTCTTTCTTTAATAAGCTCCCTTTCAAACTCTGCCAGAGCACCAAAGATATGTAAAAAAAGCTTTCCACTAGCAGTTGTGGTATCAATATTTTCTTGAAGGCTTTTAAAACCAATATTTTTATCATTAAAAAATTGAATCAATTCTATGAGATTCTTAAGACTTCTTCCTAAACGATCTAGCTTCCAAACAATAATAGTGTCACCGCTACGAACATACTTTAAGAGCTTTTCAAGTCCTTCACGATTTGATTTAAATCCACTAACAACATCCTCGAAGATTTCTTTGCAGCCAGCTCTTATAAGAGCATCTGTTTGTAAATTCATCGACTGATCTTGAGTAGAAACTCTTGCATACCCTATAAACATTCATACTCCCCTAGATAATTACCTGGTCCAATTCTCTATCTTTAATCCATGTATTCTTTTAAATTCTTGTTCATTATTAGTTACCAAAATTAAATCAAGAAACAATGCATGTGCTGCGATTTGAGTATCGAAAGGGCCTATAGGTGTTCCCAATTTTTCTAGAGCAGCTCGAACCTCTCCAGCTACGCTGGCTTCATTAACCGTCCATGGCAGAATTTCAAATGGAATAATAAAGTCCTTTAAAGCGTCTAGATTACGCTCGCGATTTTTACTTTTCGCTGCTCCATACATGAGTTCTGCCCAAGTGATTGATGATATTGCAATAGTACTGGGATCAATTTTTGAAAGCCTTTTAAGAACCTGCTCTGGTTTTTTCTTGATAATATAAATACAAATGTTGGTATCTAGAA
>CAZZKB010000167.1:0-2126 GCA_964654575.1 Microcaldota archaeon
TCTGTCAACGAAGCAGTAACTTTACTTCATCTAAGCAGATTCTTGAAGGTCATGTGCCTGGCTTATGGGACATAGAGTATCAGTTTTCCTTAGATTCGAGATTTTCGACAGATACATTTTCACCTGCATTATACATGGACGTTTTTGATGGGCCGGATCTTAATAAAGTATTTAATCGGTCATCAAATCAACAAATTTATCGAATTATTCGTTTTGCAACTGATGTTTTGCGTGATGTTCATGCTGCTGGTGTCATTCATGGAGATGTAAAACCAGAAAACTTTGTTTTGGTCGGAGATGGTGCTGTAAAATTAGTTGATTTTGCTTTTTCCAGAATAGATGATAATGTTTTTCTACAAACTATTTTCGGCACTCCGGAATTTATTCCCCCCGAGCAATTTTTAGGCCCTAGGGAGTTATCTCAAAAAAGCGATGTCTACAGTTTAGGAGTCATGTTCTATGAACTCGTATCTGGCAATTTACCATTTAACCCAAGTCTTCAATCTGACTTAAGGGCAATGCATTTTCATACTAAACCAAAAAAACCTGTTTTAAAGAAAGGGTTATCTAACGATCTTATTGATCCGATAATGGCTTGTCTTGAAAAAGATCCTAAAAACCGTCCAAATTCGACAGAATTATCAACACTCGTACGTGCATCCGCCGAACTGTTTGTTTAAATTTTGTATAATTTCCTGCTGTTCTATTGTTTGGTTAGAAAAAGTTATCTACTATGTTTTATAATATATTTAAACAGAATAATATCTGTGGGAAAAATAACTTATCAGGAAAGAGTGTTATTACGCATCAATCATGGTGATTCACTTTCAACAATCGCAGATGATGAGGGAGTAAGCCGAGAAAGAATCAGACAAATACGTCAAAGGGCTTTTGGATCTGCACGTACTAAGATTACTGTGGCTGATGATGATTTATGCTTGTATACGTTGGGCCCAAAAACTCGAAAGGCAATAAACACTGCTGCTGGAAAAGAAATCACCACTGTCGATGAGTTTCGAATTTGGATTGAAAGCTTCGCTTCTGGAAAACCAAAACTTCATAACATGGCAGAAAAAATTTCAAAATTAGGTGCATTCAGTGACCCTCACAAGAAAGCGCTTATCGACGGTGTAATTCGTCTTTGTATCAGATTGGATTTGGTTGAAGATTTGCATTTTTGATGATCTAATTTAATTATTAGTAGCTTTTTATTGTGTATTTATAAGATTTAGTTGAAATAATTGTTTTATGTCAAACAGCATTACTTTACATCGAGTTATCAAGGCAGCTCCAAATAAGGTTTATCGTGCATTTGTTGAACCAAATGCATTATCGACATGGATTCCCCCTTATGGATTTTTGGGTACAGTTCACGAATTCGACGTTCGAGTTGGTGGGGTCTTCAAAATGTCTTTTACTAACTTTTCAACTGGCAAGAGTAACTCCTTTGGTGGAAAATTCTTAGAACTTAAGGCCAACGAATTCATTAAGCACACTGATAAGTTTGATGACTCTAATTTGCCAGGTCAAATGACTACTTCAATCTGGATTAAGAAAGTCTCTTGTGGAACTGAACTTAAAATCGTCCAAGAAGGAATCCCTTCAGTCATTCCAGTGGAAATGTGCTACTTGGGTTGGCAGGATTCATTAGAAAAGTTAATTAAGCTAGTCGAGCCTGAAATTCCTGATGGATAAAAATATTTTAGAAAAACTAAAATGATTTGAGAACTATGAAATGGGAAAAAGCGACTCCAGAAACAGTTGCGCTATTTGATTCATTAGTTCCAAACACTCCAATTGTTGAGCGAAGGAAGATGTTTGGTTATCCATGTGCCTTTGTTAATAGAAATATGTTTTGTGGTGTGTTTGAAAATCGTATTTTTGTTAGATTGCCTGAAAACAGACGTGCTGAACTAATCAAGAAAGGTTGGTTGAATTTTGCACCTATGCCAGGGCGAGTTATGAAAGAGTATTTGCTAATTCCAAAAGGAAAGGAAAAGTCTTCTGAAGGAATCTTTAAGGAATCTCTTGAGTATGCGCTGACGTTAAAACCGAAGTAGAATTATTATATTCTAGATATGTATTAGAAAATCAAAAATATTTTTAGTTTAAATCAAAAAGAAACC
>CAZZKB010000168.1:0-2118 GCA_964654575.1 Microcaldota archaeon
AATAGTTGAATGATTGCAAAGAGAATTGCGCGATACTTTACGATAAAGACAAACCTGCCAATGCAATACCAAAGCACAAATACAAGAGCTGAAGCCATAAATAGCACGAGCTCAGACCAATGTGGGTTTATTGGGATTAGAAGGAAGCTAGAAACGTATGCAATACTGTAGAATATTGCACCAGCAAGCGCAGTGGCCGCAATCCTTCGATAAGGCATTTTACGAAGAAGAATTTGAACAACCAAAGATGAAATTAATGCTGGAGCAGTAATTGCTAAAGTACCATCAAGAATAGAATTTTTTATCAATTCAAAATCACTATAGCGACCAATATTGATAACAAACCCGACGATAAAACCAAGTAATAGTATACCAAGCACAAGATATCGAGATCTTGGGAGTGAAATAAAATAAGTCGTAAGGCTTATTGCCTCTTTAATGTTCTTGCTCATCGAATATTATTTACCTCATAGCTTTAAAAATTGAGGCAGGTTGATAAACAATAAAGAAATGATTTTTATGGACGACATTATTTGCCCCAAATGCGGCAGAAGCAGTCACGGGCTTGAATTCATAGATTCTTTTTGCATCAATTGTTACCAGGCAAAAGTAAAAACATTAGATAAGCTAGATGTTGTTCAGTGCAAAAAGTGCCAGAGAATGATGTTGCAAGGACAGTGGAAACCTTTTAGCATTAGAGAAATAGCTGAACTAATTGAGTCAAAATGTCGAGGAGATTTCAAAAAAGTCATTTATGACCCAGAAAGTCAGGAAGCAGAGTTTTTGATGACTAGCGGGGCGTTCATAAAAAAGAAAATCCCGCTTACAATAATGCAGAATATGTGCCCAGACTGTAACAAGATAAGCGGGGATTATTTTGAAGCGATAATTCAATTGCGAGGAGACCGAGCAAAAGTCGAGAGACATGCAGTTTCTTTAATTGAAAAGCTGGAGAAAAAAACTTTTGTTAATAAGACTGAAGATAGCAAGAATGGAGTCGACATTTATGTCGGCAACTCAAAGGCAGTTGTCAGCTTGATTAATGAAATTAGATACAGATGTCTAATTACGCAGAAATTGGTTGGTGCAGACCAGGGAAAAAGACTTTATCGCACAACATTTTTGATAAGGTTTGATGAGAAGCACGCAAAAGGAAAGGAGAAGAAAGAGAAAACAGAAGAAGTAGAAAATGATGATGAGCAGACCGATTAGATTTCTGGAGCTTCTCTCATCGCTCGAACTAAACTTCGAGCCGCTTCGTCCAAATTAGGTTCGCCTCCTTTAATCAGCCAACCTCTTCGTCTTGCAATTTTTTCTAAGATTGAATCGGGATCTGGAGCATCAGATAAATCAATATCATAGAATTTCTCAAGCCAACTAATCAAATTTGGCTTTGATATTACTTCCATCAAAAATCGATACGCTGGACCTTCAACCCCATCACCCACATTTAGGGCCCCTTTTCGAACAAGATTGGACTCCTTTTCGTATTTTGGAAAAACACCGGGGTAATCATTGATCAGAACATCTTCACTAACTCTAACCCACTGCACATGAGTAGTAGTACCAGCAATTGGAGATACTTTAGCAGCCTTGCGATGAGCGAGCAAATTGATTATCGAACTTTTGCCGACATTTGGATACCCGACTACAACGCCACGAGCTGGAAGTGTTCTTGCTCTTTTTCTGATCGCTTCAAGTATTTCGTTGCGAGTTTTTGCAGTTTGATCTTTTGCACTTACGTAAATCCCATTGTGTGAAAGAGGAGTTAATTTTGATTTGTCAAGAACTAGATCAGCCTTATTTGCGACTATAAGAAGCCGGTTTGAACCGGCCCATTTTTCAGCTAGTGGCAGACGAGTGCCAGACACATCACGCGCATCGACTATTTCTACAACTACATCTGCAGCTGCAACAAGATCCTTTAAAAGATCCCAATTAGCGCTCCTTTTCTTGCCGTCACGGCCCTTGATTTCCTTTAAACTTGATCGTCTTCTTGTTTCTGGCATAGTTAAGGAAATTAACTCAGCTTAGATTATTAAAACGAATAGAGACAAATCTATAACTATGCTTGAGCAGACATTTATCCACATACCAAGTTTTGGACCAAAAAAAGAA
>CAZZKB010000169.1:0-2116 GCA_964654575.1 Microcaldota archaeon
GAACGTTCTGATTGCACTGACCATTTCCTGCCATAAAATCAATTGGACAAACATCTGCGGTTTCTGAAACAATTCCTGGAACAACTTGATAATATACTGTGTTTTGCAATCTTGAAGTTGGAACAATTGATGTTGGAGGATCGATAACTACTACCGAAGGAGCAACTAAGCCAGCATCTGTTGGAACTGAAGCATCAGCAAATAGAGTTGTTGGGACTTCTTCTCTTGTTGCAACCTGACGGATACCATCTCCGCATCGACCACAAGATGGATCGTATTTTGGAGAATTGATATTTGCCTCGCCCTTAGCAGATTCGCAAATACCGTCTGTATTGTTTGGTGGAGTTACTACTGCAGCATCTGTGCTATTGCAAGAAGCATCAGCTTGAACATAGATTGTCCTTGGCCCTTCTGGAAGTGGCTTATTACACGATCGAAAAGCCGATGATGCCAACGCACCTGCTACGACAAGTGCCGAAATTGTAGTACCTACTGCCTGAAACTTTTGTGATTTGGATGCCATAAATATAACCTTTTGTGATTAATAGTAGATATATATGTAAAAACTAGTATTTAAATGTTACTAAAAATGAAAAAAAGTTAGTTTGCCATTCTAAATACACAGCGAACTGAATCTGGACCAGTAACTGTTTGCAAAGCAGTATTTACTGGACCTAAATCCAAAGTACAATCTGATGGACCAGAGCAGCGACCATTACTTGCTCTCATATTTCCGCCAGTTGAATTTAGGACAAATGTTGCAACATAAGTACCTGAAGCACGCTGAACCCACGCTTGTCTTTGGTTTGCAAGTGGACCGATCAAATTGCTGCGGATTCTTGAAATTTGATTAGCATCTAAAACATCGCTGCATGAATCACCAGAAGGGGCACTTCCACCAGATGAGTGGTGAGTTGATGGTCGGCAATCTTGTGGTGCGTACCATGGATTTTCGCTTCCGCCATCTGGTATAGTGGTTGCACCTACTGCTGGTGTTCCATTTTGATTGAGGAATCTAACTGATTCATCGATTTGAATCATAGTATGACACTGTAATGTACCACTAGCCATAGCACATTCTGAAGATGCAACTTGAACAATAGCATCATTAATTCTAGCAAAACCCGAATATATGAATGTTGGTCTCTGCTCATGCGAACCAACATTGCTATCACAAACACCGTTTCCCCTTAAAGCAGTATCAATTGGACATGCTTGTGTGTGATTAGCACCATCAGATGTTTCAGTTCTTCCTGAACCATAAGAAGTTACCTGAGTATCCGCTTCTTTACTTAGGTCTGCTGGAGTTGAACCTGTAATTCGACCTCTAACGATAGCTTGACTTAGTACATTTCGAGTGGTTGAGGCAGTTTGAACAGCACCATCACCACAAAATCCAGAAGCATCCAAATCGAAATTATCTGAAGTGATAGATTCTTCGCCGAAGCGTCGATCGACTTTCATATCATGATTATTTGGTCTTGGACATTCTGTCGGACGTGCAACCGGAGCTGTAACTACAGGCTGATGATGATCTGGAGCTGGTTTTACTTTATTACACTGACCCGTAATCAAAGCAGCAGTAACTGCAGCTACACCAACCATAGATCCTGCGAATTGTAATTGTTGATTTTTTTGCATAATATCACTCCTTTTTGAAACCTGATAATAGATGAAACACTACCATAACTGCCACACCTTCAAGTGCATGAGCAGTTGTAACTGCATCTGCAATTACACCACCAACCAAACCTCCGAATATTGTTAAATATGTAATAATCGTAGGCGTATTTGGAGTAAGCCTCTTTGGGTCATACAAAGGCTGACTTGGAGCCTCTGTAATATCAACGTTTGTAAATTCAACAGTATTGCCAACTTGCTCTGTAAGATTAACTGATATTTTCTTGTTTCCGATCGTAATACTTGATGAAAATCCAGGTCGAGCAGATCCTGCAAGGCTGCCATTAGGTTTGAAGAATTTGACTACAGTCCCATCGTATTCGATCGAGCAGAACTTGACACTTCCATTCATAACATCTGTTCGCTCATTCCTACCTAACGTGTAGTTGCCGAATACGAATTCATCAAATGAGACTGACTTTGAACTAGAACCAAG
>CAZZKB010000170.1:0-2097 GCA_964654575.1 Microcaldota archaeon
ATGCTGATGACTTTTCTATTGATTTGAAGGAGCATTATAAACGCAAAGAAGCTTATGAAAATCGGTTGAGGAAAATGATTGGGTATATAAAGGACACAAAAGAGTGCCGCAGCAAGTGTATTGCTTCATATTTTAATGATACAATAGATGACTGCGGTATATGCGATAATTGTATTTCATCGGCACAAACCCCACTGCTCCCCGATGAGCATAAAAAAATTACTACATCAATACTATCTCATCTTAGGGATAACCCATTGTTTCTGCAAGATTTATTGAAACACACAGCTCAGTTTCCACCTCAAAAAGTTAAACAAGTTTTAGATTTTTTAATTGCTGAAAGAAAAATAGTCGTTAACTCCGATGGACAATTTCAGGTAAAATGATGGGAAAGCCCTCCCTAAAATTGGTTACGATAAAGGCATAAAAAAGGGACCAAGATAGAAATCTAGTCCCGCTTTAAAATCCAATATCCTATGAAAAACCAAGACGAAGATAGTATGGAAATTGATATTATGCGAGTTTTTCTCAATTATTTTTTGAAAAATAATGTAAATGTGTAAATATTACACTAAATAATTTGTAAAAATCTGTTTTACAATGCATTGTAAAGATTTTAATTCCTCGAGTTCAAGTGTTTACTTTGTGTAAAATCTACATATTTTTTTGAAAAAGGGGAATAAAAATCAAAAAAATGCAATAAAGGATTGCGAAAATTGACAGCAGCTCTCAATAAGTATTATTACTTAAAACCAGCTTGATTTCCTTCTAGTCTTACCGCCAAGACCTAAAGAGCCTAATAGCGATCTTACAATCGTATTTCCGGCGGTACGCACCAAACTTTTTACTATGGTATTATTAGCAACTTTTTCAAAAGTGGAGGGTTCCTCTTTTTGGGGCTTCTTTTCTTCTTCCTCTTGTTGATTATTTTCGGCTGCTTCTTGCAATTTTGCAGTTAGTATTTCGTATGCACTTTTGCTATCTACTTCCTGGTTGTATTTGCTCACTAATTTTGATGAGGCTACCAGTTTTTCAATTTCGGATTCAGTTAGAATATCCATTCTGCTTCTTGGAGCACAAAGCATCGTATGTGCCAAAGGTGTTGGAATACCTTTTTCGTTTAACATAGTAACGAGTGCTTCACCAATACCCAATTGTGTAATAAGGTCCTCAGTAGTGTAGAATTCCGTTTCGGGATAATTTTCCGAAGTTTGTTTTATTACTTTACGATCAGCAGCTGTAAAAGCTCTTAATGCATGTTGTACTTTTAATCCAAGTTGTGCCAATATACTGGCAGGTATATCCATTGGGTTTTGTGTACAGAAGAAGATTCCAACACCTTTTGATCTGATCAGCTTTATGATCGTTTCAATTTGTTGTAACAATGCACTGTTTGCCTCTTGAAACACAAGATGGGCCTCATCTATGAACATTACCAGTTTTGGTTTGTCCAGATCTCCTTCCTCCGGGCAAGTGGCATATAATTCGGCCAGCATCTGTAACATAAATGTTGAAAACAACTTTGGTCTGTCTTGCAAATCTGTTACTCTTAGTATATTGATAATGCCACGTCCCTTATCATCTATTCTCATCAAATCGTCAATTTCAAAACTTCTTTCTCCAAAGAAAATATCAGCACCTTGCTGTTGCAGTTCAATTACCTTTCTTAGTATAGTCCCTGTGCTTGTTGTAGATATTTTACCATAGGTTTTTTCAATCTCATCTTTTCCTTCATCACTAATAAATTGTAATACTTTGATGAAGTCTTTCAGATCCAGTAATGGTAATTGGTTGTCATCGCAATATTTGAATATAACTGCAACCAGTCCTCCTTGAGTGTCGTTCAGACCAAGTATCTTACTCAATAGCACCGGTCCAAACTCACTAACGGTAGCACGTAAACGAACTCCTTTTTCTTTGCTTAAAGTAAGCAGCTCAGCGGGGAAAGCGGTTGGCTTATATTCCATGCCTAATTTTTGATATCGGTCACTTAGCTTATCGTTACTCACCCCTTCTGCTGCAATACCGCTTAAATCACCTTTAATATCCATCAATACCACCGGAACACTTGCGTCACTTAAATATTCACTGATCATT
>CAZZKB010000171.1:0-2052 GCA_964654575.1 Microcaldota archaeon
GAAGTTACTGAACTGGGATAGGTTCCTGCATCTCCGTTAAATGTGAACTTTGCTATTAAAGGAAGACTCACATTAAATTCATAGGTAAGGGTTCCAATTATCCCGCCAATAATTAATGTGTACAATAATGGTTTTGATGAGAGAATATACTTTGCCCCTGCGCTTATGTCTATATTTTCACTAATTACATTCTCTTTTATTTCATCCTTTTTCATAATACTCAAGGCAAAAATCAATGCTAAATATGATATTCCATTGAGGATGAAACACGCAGCTAGCCCAACGCTAAATATCGCAATACTTCCAATTATCGGTCCAATTATCCGAGCTAAATTAAATTGAATTTTATCTAAAGTTACTGCGTTTTTTAGCTCTTCCTTACCTACAATTTCATAAATAAATGCCTGCTCTGCTGGAAGATTAATTGTAGAAATTAGTCCAATTGATAGTGCAAATAAATAAACCATCCAGACCTGAATCAAATTCGTGATTACTAGTGTCCCAAGCATCACTGCAAGAAGAGACAAACTAATCTGAGTAAAAAATATTATTTTGCGTTTTGGGAACCTATCTACTATTGCCCCGCCTATTGGTGCCAAAAGCAATACTGGCAAAAACTGCAGTGCCGTAACGAGCCCAAATTCAATTCCTGAGTTTGTAAGTTGTAAAATTAGCCACTGCTGCGCAATTGTTTGCATGAATGTTCCTATGCAGGAAATCACTTGACCAAAGAAATACAATCTATAATTTCTAATTTTTAGTGCCGAAGTTGATTCATTAAAATTGATAAAATCCATTCATCTAATCACAAAAAACTAAAAAGAAAATTAAAATTATGAAACTCTGAGGCAACTTGGGTTTTGAACAACAAAGTCGCTCTCACACCCTCCTCTTCTTGCACCAACTGTTACGTTGGCAATTACTCTGCCACTTGTTCCAATTCCACCAGTTGGAATCAAGATTGCTCCTGATGATGTTTGGTTTACTAGGTTTGCCCCTTCTGATCTCCATTCGACTACCACGCTGCATTCATTGTAGCCCGGAACTCTTGGGTTTCCTGAACCGCAAACAACTTCAACATAGCTATTTGACATTGGATATACTTCCAAAGGTGCTCCATTATTTATCATGCAGAATTCATTTCTTCTTCTGTTGTTTCCATCATCGTCATCTTCGTTGCATGAAAGAGCGCATGTTAATGTGCATCTTGGTGTGCTTCCATCTGCACAAACTGAAGTTGGAAGTGGACATGTGCACCCTCCATCTTCATCAACTGCTATTTTTGAAAGGCCGACTGCTCCTGTTAAATATGGTCTTGATGCATCGCTAAATACCCCAATCCCATATCCGTAACCCGAGCTTCTTGCATCTCCAGTTAAGTTGACTCCTGTTAATCTTGGGTTTGAGAAGCTTATGAAAAGAGCTGGATCTTTGTAATATTCTGCCTTATCTGGAAGTCTTGTTACTCCCGAATCAGAGCAGCTTAAATCCAATCCGCTTGTGTTTCCAACTCCGACTCTTAATGAATCTGGAATTAAGGAACATCTGTATCTTGGATCTATTGTTGTTATCTGTATTCCGCATGTGTTTGTGGGATCTCCACCAACTCTATATTCCAAACTTCCCATTACGCCAGGTCCATTATTTATAAAGAACGAAAATTGGTTTGGCGATGGTGCTCTTCCTGGAATTATCGATCCACTTACTCCATTGAAATTGAAGTCTCCACTACAAGGAACTGCTGCTCCTAGTCTGTTTGTACAAAGAAGTGTTGCTGTTGCAACTTCTCTTTCACCAAGTTGCATTACTCCGGGATTCATGGTGCACGTGACTTCAGGCCCGCTTGATCTAATTGTAACTGGAGCCTGTGCAATTGCTCCGATCACACTTGGTCTTGTACTGTCGCTAAATAATCCTGCTCCAAAGAAGAGTCCGCTTGATGGCATTCCTGCGGTAAATGATGCTCCGCTTGTACTTTCACCATTAATAATTCCAAATAGGCCTGGGGACTGAGAGTATCTTGCGTTTTCTGGAACTCTTGGAGTTGGTGTG
>CAZZKB010000172.1:0-2033 GCA_964654575.1 Microcaldota archaeon
AAATAAATATTTGAACCGGCAAGAAATACACTAAAAGAATAATTTGCAAAATTGCAATTTTCTATTGTGACGTTGTTAAAGTTATAAAGCGTTAATCCGATAGTTGTCCCTGGAGAACCATCAGCAGTTACATTATAACCAGCGCAATCATAGATTACATTTGAAGTATTTATCAAAATACACGAAGAATCTCCATACGGAGTTGCTGAATTTGGAGAACCAACAAAGTTGTCTGATTGTGTATAGCTTCCAGATTCATTTATGACCTGACAGTTGACTGTTGTTGGAATGGCAAAAGTCAGGGAAAATAACAATACTGCGATTAAAACATAATAAACTCTCATAAAAAAAATAATACAATGAGAAATATAAATAGCGTACATCAAACGTTTAAATCTTAATTTAACAAAAATATAGTTATGAAAGTCGAATTATCAAAATCATCTGGACTAGAATTAAGAGAAGGAATAAACGCATTTGCAGTTTTTGTAGAAGGAAACTTACCAACTGAACTTGAAAAATACACCAAGGGAATAAAGAAAGAGAGATTTGATGGCAAACTTGGCCAGAGCATTTATCTTGAGAGCACTGATAACAAAAAAGTTCTTCTTTTAGGATTGGGTAAAAAGAGTGAATTCAAAACCGAATACATAAGAAGAGCTGCTGGAACTGCAACTAGATATGCAGCTAGCACAAAAGAAAAAGGATTTTCATTTAATTTGAATAACTTTGATCAGGGATCAAGTTCTGAGTTTGCAAGTGCAATTGCTGAAGGAGCGATTTTAGCCTCATACAAATCGACAGAGTTTAAGAGTAAAAAAGAAGAGATATTTGTCGTTGAGAAAGTAATTATCATTTGCGGATATGATGTAAAAAATGCAATTGAAAAAGCAATAATCTATGCAGAAGCTCAAAACTATGCAAGGTGGCTTGACGAAAAACCAGCTAACATTGCCACCCCAGTAACAATAGCAAATGAGGCAAAGAAAATTGCAAAAGAACTTGGATTTGACTGTACAGTTTTGGAGAAGAGGAAATCGAGAAAATGAAGATGGGTGGAATACTTGGAGTATGCCAAGGCAGTGCTAATGAACCACAACTGATCAAGCTAGAGTACAATAAAAACAAGAAAGAACTGCCCCTCTATTGCATAGTCGGAAAGGGAGTTACTTTTGATACTGGAGGCATTTCGATTAAGCCCTCGAAGAATATGCACGAGATGAAATATGATAAAACAGGTGCGATAAATGTTCTTGGAGTCTTTAGAGCAGTAGGTCAATTGAAATTACCGATTCGACTTCTTGGACTAATGGCAATGGTTGAGAACATGCCAAGTGCTAATGCACAGCGACCAGGAGACATAATAACTGCATACAATGGCAAAACAATCGAAGTCCTCAATACGGATGCTGAAGGAAGACTAATACTTGCAGATGCCCTTTCGTATGCAGCTGAGCAAAAACCAGAATTCATAATAGACATGGCAACACTAACTGGAGCAATAATAACTTCGCTTGGCCGCTTTGCAATAGGAATGTTTGGAAACGATGATCAGCTTTGCAGCATGATAAATAGTGCAGGAGAGGAAACATTCGAACGAGTTTGGAGGATGCCCCTCTGGAGCGAGTATGGAGAATTCATGAAGTCGGATTTTGCAGATTTGAAGAATATTTCAGAACTAGATGAGGCTGGCT
The DNA here is from genome assembly GCA_964654575.1 of Microcaldota archaeon. Lineage (GTDB taxonomy): Archaea > Micrarchaeota > Micrarchaeia > Anstonellales > Bilamarchaeaceae > Bilamarchaeum. The sequence goes on from CAZZKB010000172.1 coordinate 1,695, forward strand.
CGATCACTGCTGCTGGATTTTTGAAAGAGTTTGTAGGAGAAACAAAATGGGTTCACTTAGATATCGCAGCAGTGGATCTTGTAAAATGGCCGCACCCATACCTAGAAAAAGGAGCTTCTGGAATTGGAGTAAGATTAGTAACAAAAGTTCTGGAATTGTATGCTAAGAAAAATTAAGCAAAAAATTCAATATCTTTTATAGCTTGCGAAATTAGCTCGTTATTATTTGCTGCTTTTTTTACATCGTCCCTAAATTTTATGATATCTACTGGAGAAGGCAATTGTGTGTAAAAGTTATTTCCATCTTTTATCGTTTTTGAAAGAGCTCGCTTCTGAATAT
>CAZZKB010000173.1:0-2029 GCA_964654575.1 Microcaldota archaeon
AAAGGCTTTATTGATAAGGTTTTGACTGCAGGTTTCGCGTTCAACTACGGTCCTGATGGTCGTCCAGTTGGTCATTTAAAGGACAAAAAAGCGATTGTAATTAATACCTTTGGTGGGCCAAAAGAAGAGATCGCAATGACAAGTGATGCAATGGCAAACACATTCCACAAAGGAACCCTTAGTTACTGTGGCATTACTCATGTCCACCGAGTTGATTGGTTTGGTGCAAGAAAACAAAACGAGCCATTGCCAGCTGAAGTTGCAGCTCAGATTGATAAATCACTTGAGCTTGATGCATCTGGTTAATCTTTAATTTCTTTTTATCATTTCTTTTTTGCGGAAATTTGGTTAACTAAGTTTTATATTCTGGTTTGCGTTTCTATTCTCTGTATATAAATTCTAAATTCGGTGATTCTTATTCAAGATAAAATTGTTATCAAAGGAGCAAGAGAACACAATCTCAAAAACGTAAGTGTCGAAATACCTCGAGATAAAATTACTGTCATTACTGGTTTATCCGGTTCAGGCAAATCTACCCTTGCATTTGATACTCTCTATGCAGAAGGTCAGCGACGATATGTCGAATCTCTCTCGGCATATGCAAGGCAATTTTTAGGATTAATGAACAAGCCAGATGTCGATTCAATTGAAGGGCTTTCACCAGCAATTTCAATAGACCAAAAAACTACTTCAAGAAATCCAAGGTCAACTGTTGGTACAGTTACTGAGATTTACGACTACCTTCGTCTATTGTTTGCTCGAGTTGGTCACCCACACTGTCCAGTTTGCAAAAAACCAATATCAAAGCAAGGAAGTGATGAGATCGCAGCAAATCTTTTCTCTGTTTGGAATGAAAAGAAAATCGAAGTACTTGCAGTTATTGCACGTGGTGAGAAAGGCAGGTTTGAAAATGAATTTGAGCGACTTAAGAAAGCTGGTTTTTACAAAGTTTATGTTAATGGAGAACAAGTTGATATCTCAGAAAATATTCCAAAGTTAGATAAAAATATCAAAAATAATATTTTTGTTTCTATTGATAAGTTGACTGTAAATCAAGAAAACAAAGAAAGATTACACGAAGCCTTAGAAAATGCCCTAAAAGAAGGAACTGGCTTCATAATTGCCAGAAATGAAAAAGAAGACAAGTTATATTCAAAGAAAAACGCGTGTCCAGAGCATGGTATTTCACTTGGAGAAATCCAACCGAGGGATTTCTCATTTAATTCCCCGTTTGGCGCATGCACAGAATGCCATGGTCTTGGTTTTAAGATGGAATTTGATCCAGATTTAATAATTCCAGATAAATCTCTCTCCATTGTTAATGGTGCGGTTGTTTGCTATGGTCGTTTAATGGAGGGTGGTTGGAGATTAACTCAAGTTCGTGAAGTTGCACTTAATTACGGCATTGACATCGAATCTCCAATCTCGAAAGTTCCAAAAGAAAAATTAGATCTTCTCTTGTATGGGACTGATGAAAAAATCAAATTCAAGTATGAGAGTAAAAATACTGGTTCAAAATACGAGTTTGAAAGCAAGTTTGAAGGAATAATTCCTCAATTACAGCGGCTTTATCATCAAACTGAATCAGAGGGAAGAAAAGAAGAGATTGCAAAGTTTATGCTTGAGAAGCAATGTCCAAAATGCAATGGCAAGCGTCTTAAAGACGAAATGCTCGCAGTTCTTTTTGGCGATATGAATATAATCGACATCTGTGAGCTTTCCATTAGCGATGCAAAGAATCATTTTTCAAAAGTTTCTCTTACTTCTAGTGAAAAACAAATCGCCTCTCCAATTCTAAAGGAAATAAATTCTCGTTTAGAGTTTCTTGAAAATGTTGGCCTTAATTACCTAAATTTAGCTCGTGAAAGTTCAACTCTTTCTGGCGGCGAATCTCAACGTATTAGGCTTGCTACACAAATCGGCTCTAATTTAACCGGCATTGTGTATGTTCTAGATGAACCCTCGATTGGTCTTCACCAAAGAGACAACTCTAAACTACTCGCCACGCTAAAGCGCCTTAGGGATTTAG
>CAZZKB010000174.1:0-1994 GCA_964654575.1 Microcaldota archaeon
CTAATTCTCAATTCTCTCTCTTGCATTATTTCTATGTCGACTAGTCTTTGTGCTATTTCATCTAATCCGCCAGCGCCATTTATCGCATCATGCACGCTATAGCATCTAGAACTGTCAGTAACTTTACCGCTCGGATCGATTGCTATTGGCATGTTTCGAACTAAGCCAGAACTGACTACTATCAAGTTATTTCCTGCGCTAAGTTGTCCAGTAAAAACATCAAGGCTCGAAGTATTCAATTCTCCTTTTCTAATTGCGGTTACCAAATTTCCTTCATTTTCAAAATACCTTTCTGCGGTAAGTAAACTTGGTCTCCAGAGAAATGGTCCTTCTTCACCATCTAATCGTACCATTTCTTCACTCCCAAGCCTTGTAGGGACATCATTTTCGACAATGTACACAGGACAATTCCCAATTCGAAGTCCCATATATTTCCCATCTTTATTGAGTACTAATACGCTAAGGCTTGCACCGGTTTTTTCTTGTGTTATGGCTTGCTTAGCTAAAGCTTCACGTACTATTCCAACTAGTCTATCCGGATCCATATCTCGACCAAGGCTTATCTGCTTTTCAAAAAGTTCGCGACCTATATTATCTCTAGTTACGCATGCAATTGAATCGCCAGAATTTCCATATCCATCTGCTAAAACTAACGCCACAACATTATCGGAAGTAAAAAGTCCTATTCTGTCCTTGTTTTTGCCGTTTTTTCGTCCTTTACTTCTTGTGCTCATATGATATCTTTCGAATTCCAATCTACATCCTGCGTCTTTTCCAATTTCTTGGGGCAGATTTACTAATCGGCCAGTTCTAAGTGTTGCACTATATTCAACAACTCTAAAATTTCCAGTTTTGTTCACTTCGTGAAGTTGCATGCTAATTGTCATTTTCCCTTTCCCTCTCTAGTCAATATGAAACTCTAAAATCAGAAATTAGTTAAAATAAAGAAATTAGATTAAATCCTCATAAGCTGAGCTTATGTCTATGTTGTCAAGGCTTTGTTCTACTAATGCCTTTCCACCCTTTAGTGCTGGAATAGTGTCTTCATATGTTGGTCTTGTTTCCTTGAAGAATATTCCAATTGGTATCTTTTCATAGTTTGTTGTAGTCTGCTCCATTGCTTTTTCAAGTGCTTTGAATTTATCAGAACTATCGTGTCCAGCTTCCTGCAATTTGTAGCATCTCTTTGTGAAATATTCGTATGTGTTGAGTTTGTTGAATGTGACACATGGTTGCAGTACATCAAGCAGTGCAAAACCTCGGTGAGCAATTGCTTCTTTCATCATTTGCTTTAAGTGTACTATGTCTCCAGCAAATGATCTACCAACAAATGTTGCTCCTCCAATTATTGCGTTTGCTAGTGGGTTAAATGGTGTTTCGACAACTCCATCTGGAGACGTTTTTGTCTTTACTCCTAATTGTGTTGTTGGTGAAGCTTGTCCAGTAGTAAGACCATATATTTGGTTATCATGGACTATGTATGTGATATCGTAATTTCTTCTCATAATATGGACAAAGTGACCTGCTCCAATTCCATATCCATCTCCATCTCCACCCATCGCTAGGACATTGAGTTTGTGGTTTGCCAATTTTATTCCAGAAGCTACTGGAAGAGATCTGCCATGCAATCCTTCATACCCATAGGTGTTTAGGTAATGTGGGGTCTTACCGCTGCATCCGATTCCAGATGAGATAGCGGTATCTTTTGGCTCAATTCCCAATTCAAAAAGTGCACTCTTTAATGCTCCAACTATAGCAAAGTCTCCGCATCCAGCACACCATTGTGATTTTTCCTTAACTCCAAAATCTAGTAAGCTAACCATTTAATCATCAACTCCTTGATTAAAGACCGTATTTGGCCGTATTATAATACTCTAAATCCTCCTTTTCTACGACTGTTATGTTCTTTTCTTTTGACTTGTATTTTGCCTTCTTTAATTTTTCAAGCTGCTCGACAACTTGCTCTGGGTAAAACGGTCGTCCATCATATTTAA
>CAZZKB010000175.1:0-1966 GCA_964654575.1 Microcaldota archaeon
AACACGAGTTAGCCCTTACTAAGTATCTGCTGACTCGACTTTTAGAATTCAAAGGATTGTCTATAATTGGTCCACATAAGGCTGAAAAACGCGTGTCTCTTGCTTCATTTACAATTGAAAGCATTCATCCTCATGATGTTGCTGCGATTCTTAGCGAACTTGGCATCGCAATTCGTAGTGGTCATCACTGCGCTATGCCGCTCCATACTCGTTTAGGTCTAGATGCAACTAGTCGCGCAAGTATGTACATCTATAACAAACAAGAAGAAATTGATCGATTAGTTAACTCATTAGAAAAGGCAAAGAGGTTGTTTTCATGATTCAACAAATCGATCAAACTGCTCACGCATTTCTCCTATTTGCGTCTTTAGCTGAACTATTGGTTTCAATTGTCTTACTAGTTCCAGCACTAATCATCTATGGCTTTAAAGTTCGAAATAAAATCGTTGTAAATATTGGCTGGTTTTTGGTTCTTGCCCTCTTAGCAGTTCCGGGAGTTATCATTTTCCTTGCATCACTATATGGCTTTTTCACATACCTTATAACTCCAGTTATCAGTGGTTGAATCTATGGAAGAACTTTATCAGCAATTTATTATTGAATTATACAAGAACCCACTCAACTTTGGCAGGATTGAAAATCCTGATCTGCACGCTCAATTGCACAATACTACCTGCGGCGATCAGGTTGAACTATTTATCAAAGCACAGAATGGAAAAATCGAACAAGCTAAATTCATTGGCAAGGGCTGTGCCATTAGTCAGGCTTCAGCATCTCTGCTCACTGGCTATCTAAAGGGAAAAAAGATCGATGAATTAGAAAAAATAACAAAGGACGATGTTTTAGCTTTACTGAAAATCGATCTGTCAAAGAATCCAAGCAGAATGAAGTGCGCGTTGCTTGTTTTTGAAGCAATGAAAAAATCCCTTTCTAAGGCCTAACTCTATCAATTTCTGTCGCTAAGTCAAAATCTTTTTTATTTATCCCTCTCATCGAATGGGTCCAAATTTCAACCACTAATTCATTGTAATTTATTAAATGAATATCGGGGTGGTGTTTGTTTTTCTCGGCTACTTTTGCAATTTTATTTGTAAATTTAATTGCTTCTAAAAAGTTACTAAATGCAAATTTTCTTACTAGTTTTGACTTTTTTATGCTCCAATATGGTGTCAAATATGCAAGCTCTTGATCTATTTGGCTTCTACTAAGTTTATTTTTCAAATCATCATCTGCTTTATTTTGGTTTATCTAACGCCTTACTTCTTTCAAACACATTAGATTTATATTGTTTATCTGTTTTTATTCAAAATTATATCTTTTAAAGCTATCAAAAATAGGTAATCTATTATGGAAAAATTTTCCATTATTTTGCTATTCATATCAATTGTCTCGATCGGTTTAGCCTCATTTCTAATCATTGAAAATTCAAATCTTCGTCTAGAATCAGGTCTTTTAAGAGAATCTATAAATCAAAAAGACGCTCAGATTGCATTGGACAATCAGACAATTTATTCTCTAAATCAAAACTCGTCTTTAGATAAACGAGAAATTACATTGCTTAACAACTCGGTTCAAAATTATTCTATAAAATTATCTGACTCAAGCGAGAAAATTTTAGATCTTGAACTAGAATTAAATGCGACAAAGTCTTCATTGACACATTCAACAGATCAATTGTCTCAAACTAGGTCAGAAATATCAAATTTAACTTCAGAGCTTTCCAATATTGAGAATACTGTCGATTCGTCAATTTCTTGGTTTAAGGAAAATGCCTTTCTTCCTGTTTCGTTATCGTCCTTTGAATCCGATTTGCGCTTTGATTGTGTGCGTTCAACAATTGTCAATCTTGGTTGTTTGCCCTATTTAATGCAACGTGATTTCAATTTTACTTACCGCCTAGATAGTGTCGATAGATTATATTCAGTTACTGAATCAGTTGCACACTCTGGCGGAGATTGTGAGGATT
>CAZZKB010000176.1:0-1954 GCA_964654575.1 Microcaldota archaeon
CTACCTCACGACGGGTGGATTGCTTCATGTTCATTTAACCCTGATATCTCACTTCCTGTTTTGGGTCTTACTGCTAATTATATTCTCGATTCTGGCTATAGTTCAGAGCGCTCTGAGAGAAAATACGCATCTAAATTAGTTGACGACTTACGAAAAAAGAAAGATACTCTTAAAACTGTAATTCTTGCAGCAAATGAAGCTGAAGTTGTCAAAATTGCCAAAGAATTTGGTGGTGCTTATCAGTCTAGGTTTGCAGCAGCCAAATTCATTGTAGATAAAATTCTCGAGCAGAGTGGAGTTGCAGTGCTAATGCTTCTTCACACTTCAAGATACTCTGCGCTAATTTCACCTGGACAACATGATGTTTGGGCAGTTCCGGCATATGTGCTTGAATCATCAGAAATACTTCGTCTTACTAATGCTGGCGACACTATGCTTGGGGCATTTGCAGCTTCTTATGAGGCAACAAAAGATCCAAGTGCTTCTATCCTGTTTTCACATGCTGCTGTTGCATGTCGTCTCACTTCTGATGAACTACCAACAAAAGACAAGTTCGATGAGTTTGTCTTTAGACACAGATTACGAGAAGATAAAATTCGAGGGGCAAGAACAGTTATTCCAACTTCACTTAGGCGTTTATCTGCCTAGAGTCTGCTCTGCCTTGCAGAAAGCAGTTCTCTGATAAGTATTCCCTGATCGACAAATCGAGATATAGGAAGCTTTAGTTTTGTCGATACATAATTTAGCGCATCTCTAAATTTCTGCACCTTTCTCGGTTTCTGTTTCATTGCCCATCGGACATTTTCTCGAACATTGAATACTCCTAGGGGCACATATCCTTCGTAGGCCTCACGCAGTATTACTGCTCCTGCCTGTCGTTTTGTTCTAGCTAAAGCTTCAAGAACTGCAAATTTTGCACTATAATAGCAGCCGCCAACGCTTGAGTATTGTGATTTTGGCTTCCACTGCTCATAATCTGAGAATATGTGCTCCTCCTTTCCCATTATGTGGATAAATGCTTCAAGCCACTCATACTGCCAAGGTGTCGGGATTAGTATCACTGCATAATAATTGTTGAGACTTGAAAATTCGTATATTTCGTATTCTTCGATCAAGTCATTATATCTAACTTGATCAAAATAATATCTTGCAAGTGCGCTATCTGCAGCCGTAATCGACCAGCGAGTTGGCACTAGCTTCCTGTTTTTCTTAAGTCCAAAGCTTCCAGTAGATAGTGCTTTTTGTATTTGAGAAAAATTTACTCCGCTATTATATAGCCCTGTGATTGCTTCTGTAGCATTTAAATCGGTGTCATAATACGCCTTTTCCATCTGCTCATCCCATCTGACTGGATCGATATCGAATTTTTCTAGTTCCGCACTCGGGCCAAATGGCTGATGATCCTCATCTATGCTAAAACCTTTTGGTCTAGTTTTAAATCCAACTTCGCTGCTTACAGAATATTTTGAAAGTGCTATCTCCTGAACTTTCTGCACTACTTTGTTTTCAAAATCTGTTATCGAAACAGTTGATTTGCCTCGAACTAGGTCAAGCCTAAATGAAATAATGTCTTCTTGAGTTTTGTTTTTTGGAATCCAATCTTCTGGCTGGTCAAGAAGTGTCGTATCTCCATTATATGGAGCAAGCATGGGTCCTATTGCAACCTTTGGATAACCAAAACTTCCGACAAAGACTGATGGGGGTGAGCTGCCATCTAGATTCTGTCCTAAGTCTTTTGTGCGCCACCTAAGATTAGTGGTTATTTTCTTTAGGTACGCAGCCTTTCCGCTTCCCATAAATCTATTTTCATTTTATTCTTTATAATTAAGACTGAGAGATCATTTCCGCAAACCGAAACGATTTATATTGTTTTCCTTACACATGTACTCTTACTATTTTTGCGCCCGTGGTCTAACGGTATGATTCGAGATTGCCAATTTCGCGGCCCGGGTTC
>CAZZKB010000177.1:0-1939 GCA_964654575.1 Microcaldota archaeon
AATCTCCCTGAGCTCCTGTTTGGATATTAGAACTTAGAAGAGCGGTGAAATTTCTGTCAGAAATTCTCAATACTACTGCGTCATTGTTAACGTCTTTATATGGCTGCTGCAAATTCGGATTAAGTGCTTTGAAGTCAACCCCATCTATTGTCTTATCAAAACCTCTGCCGATTAATAATTTCTTTTTCGAGATGTTCGAAACTCTGTTTATTACTTGAGCATATGTTTGATCGTTATTTGGATTTCCTCCATACCAAAATTGCTCCACTCGATAATTATCTAAGACGTGCTCGATTCCACCATAATTTCTTGGATCTGCACTTGTAGATACTAAAACATCAATATCATCCTCATTTTTTGTGCGAAGAAAATCGACGACTTTTGATTCTTCTTCTTTTGGTCCAGCATCAATTAGCATGTCGAAGTCTCCTTTCTTTACTAAGATTGCGCTGCCATGGAGTTCTGGTCCTCCAACATCGATGAAGTAAACTCCTAGATTAAGAGTTGGATCTTCAATGTAATCGATTTCTTTTATACTTAAATTTGACTGTTGATCTGGTGTGCTTTGGTTTTGAGTTGGTTGTGGATGAGCGCTCTGGTTTTGTTGCACTCCGATTGTTACATTTACATTTTGAGTTATGTGCGTGGTGTTTGTTGGGGTAGTCGGTTCAGGAGTTGGGGGTGGAGACTCACCTATTCCAAGACAGCCGAAAAGTAAGAATCCACATATTACAAATGCCAAAATTATCGATTTGTTATTCATAGTACAACCCTTCCCATTTTGATATTCTTTCTGATCACACCTTCTAACTCCGTAATCTTTATTCTTTCCTGCTTTCCATCGTTTCTGTATCTAATTGTGACTGTTCCGTCTTTCATTGTATCATAATCTATCGTTATTGCATATGGCACACCTATTTCGTCAGCCTTTGCATATCTGCGGCCGATACTGCCGCTTTCACTATAGAAAACATCTAATCCGGCTTCTCGCAATAATGATGTAATTTCTTCGCCTTTTTCAGCCAATCCATCCTTCTTCATTAATGGAAATATTGCAACTTGATACGGTGCTATCATGGGCGGGAAATCAAACCACTCCCAGTCCTTTTCAGCTGATTTTTCTCGCAAACAATGCTCAAGTACGCAGTAGAACAATCTATCTACTCCCATCGCGATTTCAAAGACGTGCGGGATAAGTTTTCGACCATTAAAATGGACGCTCATATCTTTGCCACTAATCTTCTGGTGCTGTGAAAGGTCGAAGTCTGTTCGATACGCGTTTCCGATTGTCTCTATTCTGCCATAACTAGTTTCGACTTCTAAATCAACATTTCCCTTCGAATAATGCGGTAATTCTGTCTTATCAAGTACTCTATATGCCATTTTTGTCGTATCTATTCCCATCTTTTTGTAGTATTGCCATCCTCGAACTAGGTAATATGCAAATATCTGGTTTGGTACTATTTTCTGCTCTACTAATTGTGCAGCAGTCATCTGAGATTTTTTGCCGCCAATTTCCATGGTCATATCTTCGTTTGCAATTCTATCAAAGCCCTCAATCGTGTCTACTGTTGGATCAAAGAAATATTCTAATTCCATCTGGCTAAATTCTCTCATTCTAACCAGACCTTTTCGTGGAGAAATTTCGTTTCTAAAACTTCGCCCAACTTGCCCAGCTGCTAGTGGCAATTTTGTTCCGTGGTTCCTAAACAATCTTAAGAACGAGGTAAATGTTCCCTGTGCCGTTTCTGGTCTATTGTAGGCTGGATTCTGCTCTCCTCCGATTCCGGTCTTGAACATCAAGTTGAACATGAAAGCTTTTCCTAATTCACCCTTACAATTTTGGCATTTTATTCCATTTTCGCTGATTACCTGATCAAGTGATTCGAGTTTTCCATCCCACTTAATGTTGTGTAGATTGAAATGTTTCTCCTCTGCT
>CAZZKB010000178.1:0-1935 GCA_964654575.1 Microcaldota archaeon
AACTTTGTGAGTCTGCCGACCAGGATGGAAATAAACTGAATGTGTTAAAACTTCCAATGCCAAAGGCAGTTTTGACTGATCAAGGAGAAAGACTTCCTGCAAGTTACGCAAATTTTCTCATTGCTAACAAGGTAGTATTGCTTCCAGTGTTTGATGACCCAAATGACAAGAAAGCGATCGAAATAATGCAAAGAGCAATGCCACATAGAAAAATAATTCCAATAGACTGTAGATATTTAGTTTGGGGATATGGTACAATACATTGTTCAAGCCAGCAAGAGCCAAAAGGCAAGTAATTTTAGACTACTTGAAGTGCGGCTCGATAATCCCAAACATTTTTTCCTGTAAATCGCGATTGTCCTTAAATCCAATTTGTGAACTGATTAATTGTAAATATGGGTGCGGAGCAAAGTGTGGGACAGTTATCGCATACCCTTCGATATCGATTGAACCGGATTTTGTCATTGACCCGCCAGCATATTTATCATAGACTTCCTTAAAACGAGCAGAAGTTACAATTTGCTCTTTAGATACGATTTTGCCAAGGAGAGATTGATGAATAAAAGTAAATGAGATTTTCTTCTTTTCTACCTTTTTTGTTAATAGATTCATGAGTGGTTTTTCGACTTCAACTGAAATCTTTAAGTCACCACCGGCCGAAACAGCACGATACTCGTTTTTCTCAAGATGAAGAAGTAGAAAGGAAGTGAAAAACTCTTTGCCATCCTGAAAACTAACTGTTTTTGAAAATAACACTAGCCGAGTACCAACAAAAAATAATGAACGCATAGACCCGTGAGCAAAGCCATTTGGCCATCTTTCCTCATCTACAAAAATATTTTGATAGTAGTTATTTGGAACTGAGTATGGGGCCCTAGCATCAAAATAAGGAGAGTTGAGTTTAACTGGCCAAGACATTGAGGTGTAAAGCTTTGAACTGAGAGAAGGAAAATTTAATGCAGCCTTAGACGTGTGGTTAAGTCGTTCTTGATCTTCAGATAGCATTTTATCCAAATAAGACTGGTACGACAAGTTTGATTTAGTTAGAGAACAGAGGTCACACACATTTTTAGAATAGCAGGTGATATTTTTAATCGTTATATACAAATTAAAGACTGAGAAAAAAATAATTCATAAACAGGGATTGGAAAAATGGAAAAAAATCAAATGATACAGCTAGCAGTAGTAGTGATAGCCGTCGGATTTATTGCCGAGCAGCTTTACTTTAGTTCTCAAGGGACTGGATTTAATATATTTGATTTAGCCCCAAAAGCCCCTTCAGTGTTAAGTGGAACGGCAAAACTTAGTGGAACGGTAAGAAATTATGATAATATTATCGTAATTGATAGCAATACTAGCGCCAGTACGATAGATCAGATACGTAAAATGGACTATGTAAAAAGTATAACGCAGCAACCAGGATACTGGTTAATAACCACTCAGAGTAGAGATGACATACCAACAATGGCAGAGTTTCTAAATGCCCAAAAGATACCTTCTCTTAGTAGAGTGAATATAGACATTTCACCTACAATACAAGTTACAACGACTAATGGAATTGTTAATGCTAGCACATATGGTCAAAGCCAAGTAATAAAGGTAATTACCAGCCCGATAGTTTCCCCAGGCGACGAAGTGGATGTATTAATGGATGCGCAAGTACAAGAAAACGTACTGGTAAATTACAGTTCAGCACAATTATTATTCAACACCATAAATACAACTGCAGGAGTGCGTGTAGATAAGATAAACAACATAACGTACGAGTTTGTAACAGCTTGGGAGAATAGAAGTTCACTAAATAGTAGTGCTGATAGAGTAGTGAATACGATAGCGTTTAGAACTCCTTTAACTGCACAGCAGGTAATTGAAAAGCGCTCTTTAGATTATATAACATATATTAGCAGCGATAGTGCAGAAGTAGCCCAAAACTTT
>CAZZKB010000179.1:0-1908 GCA_964654575.1 Microcaldota archaeon
CTACACCTGCTTCAGATGTGTTTGCCTTAGGTGTGATTTTATATGTCTCACTCTCGGGCAAGTCTCCATATGGAAGTTCCAAACCAGCTGATATTTATTCTAGGATTCAAAAAAACCCAATTCCAGATCCATTCGATTTCGAATGTTCTGATCCAGAAATTCGTGCTCGCATTGTATCAATTGTTAATCGGACGATTAGTCCAAATACATCCGATCGACCTAGTGTAAGAGAACTAATTGTCGAACTTGAATCCATCGTACCAGAAGGTCAGAGAGCATCTCTAGCAAAAGAGGATGATGGTCCAACTTACGAAGATCTTCCAGATGTTGTAGCTTTGCCTGCATTGAAGAATCGCGGGGAGGGATCTAATCCAAATATGGATCAACCAAATATCAGAACTGCAACTGTTTCTTCACAAGTTGCAATTTCAGTTTTGCCAAGTTCGACTGGAAGCTCACCCTCAGTAAGGCCTCCTCCATTACCTACTTCAGCTCCAGTGTTAGATAACATGCCTGCCCCATCAGCACCATCATCAACTAGACCAACAGAAATATCTGCTCCAGAAGTAAAAAAGCCTAGTCGCTTAACTTCAGTTGCAGCTGGTTTTGCACTATTAGTTGCTGGAGCAACCAGTTCTCGCTATGTCTACTCGAATCATAATGGTGCCACAAATCGTCAATCTGTAAATGTAATTAGAGTGCCTACACCAGCAGCTCCTGCACCAATACAAGATCAATCAAAAATACGCGATGTTTCAATTTCTAATGAAGATCAAAATGAGTCGCCATCAGTACAAACTCCTTCTCATATTTACTCTACAACTATCAGGGCAAATGGTGCTGTATTAGTTTATGATGGAAATCGACAAGTGGGATATGCCGGTGTGGGCAGACCTTTTAATCGAACATTTGATCATCCAACCTTACTAACTGTAATATCTACAAATGGGGGAGCAGTAAACAGAAAACGCGAAGAAATTTTATCCATCGATGATCCAACACACTCTGCAGAATTTTACATAAATGTAACTGATGCTCCATTCTCAAGACCGACTTTGAGAAACAATCGTGCTAGGGTTGGCATGCCATTAACTGATAGTATGGTTCTACAAACCGATGCTTCACAAGATGAAGGTCATCATGATGAAACTTCCCAAGACCCATACTAATTACTATTTTTTTCTTTTGACTTCATTTTCCGCGTTTGATTCTTTGTCGTTTAATCTTGTCACTTGTGGTACTTTAGTGTTCGATATCGCGACCACTCTTTTCTTAATTATCCTCGGAAAACCGGTTTTGTGACTTTTCTTTTTAAATTTATTTCAGTAAGTACGGTCATGAATTTCAATATCAACGGTAGGTTAATTGTTGTCGCGGTAATGCTATTGTTTGTTTTTTCAACAGCATATTCTGCGTCTTATTATAATATTGGTAATACAAATACAACTAATATTTTTGTCTCTCCAAGTGGAAGTCCCTCCAATTCCGGTCTAGATCGACTTAATCCAGTCGATTTAGATACTGCTTGGGCAAGGATTGGTGCAGCTCCCGCAAGAGGTTAGAAAGTTCAGATGCTTCCAGGAACTTATTCATACGTTCCATATCTAAGTTTCCCAGGCTATGTTGACCGGACTCTTTGGAATCGTTCTGGTCCAACTGCAGCTAGACCAATTATTTTCACTGCTGCTGACGGAGAAGGAACAGTCACAATAAGCGGTGCAACATTCAATTCTGCAGGAGTTAATTATCTTTATTTGATCAATTTGATCATTTCAAATCCTGGTGGAGATACAGTTCATTTCACTTATGGAAACCATCTTTTACTTAGAAACCTTACGTTGATCGGAAATCGCGTTAGTGCAGAAGAAACTCTCAAAGTCAATCAGGCGCAATATGTTTATGTTGAAG
>CAZZKB010000180.1:0-1907 GCA_964654575.1 Microcaldota archaeon
TAGCAAAAAATCACGTTTTAGGGACATTTTTATAAAAACAAAATCCCCGCCTTACGGCGGGGATTTCTGGTATTAACCTCTCTTAGAAGCTTTTCGCTTTGTAGCTTTCTTCTTTCGAGCAGGAGCCTTTTTCTTAGCTGCCTTTTTCTTTTTTGCTGCCATAATATTTTTTATCTCTTTCGAGATGAGATTTATTAGTAAAACGTTTTACAATAATAATTTATTTTGATCACAACACTGATACAAAATAATTATTCGACCTATTTCATTATGAAATAGATATCATGCACTTACAATATTTTTTTTTACAATTATGTGGATAACTCAAAAAAATATTTCTTAAAAAAATTTCATAAATAAAAAAATAATTTATTTTGTAAAATATTTTTTTATTTTAAAAAATATTTTTTATTTTATTTTTTTAAATTTTTATACTTCCCAATCAAAAACTGCGAGCAGAAAAAAAGAAATCGCACATACGTGCGATTTCTTTTTTTAGTTTCGTGTGCCCAACTGCGGAGAGCGGGGCTAGCTCCAAAACTAATGTCTAGTGTGAGTGCGTCCGCTCTCCACAGTTGGGAGCAGACCTCTCTATACTAATGAGAATTTACCATTCCGTAAAGTCTTTCATTCACACAAATGCAAACCCCGCCTTGCGGCGGGGTATTAAACAACTAACCTTCAATCAAAGCGGGACAGTTTTCGTTAAACCCATGGACTAATGGGTGCCAGTGTACAAAAACTTTATCTCTCCAGTACAGATTTGCGATTTTCAATGCAAATTCTGTCGTGGCAGCACGATCATCAGGAAGATCTTCATACGAACCTTGAGTTGATCCCCATAAAAAAATTGCTAGTTTTCTATATTCATCTGGGTAGGTCTCGGGGTTTGTAATCCACTTTTGCACCATGGGATGATCCAAAGAAACAATTTTTTCCCAAAGATTGGAATCCCTAAGATATCTTCGAACTACGCTACCACTGATTGTTTTACCCTCGATCTGGTCTGGAGACAGACTAAGCAAGAAATTTGATTGTGTCGGCATTCACATACCCCCCACGATTTAGTAAATGCACTGTTCTAATGAACCAAAAATAAAATTATCATAAATAAAAAAATTGTCAATAAAACGAATCTCGCAAATGCAAACCCCGCCTTGCGGCAGAATTTGTGCAGAGAAAATCGTAAAGGCTTAGCAAAAATTCAAGCACGAGAACTTGACATTGTACTATTGTGTGATACTCTGTTATCGGAACATTCACTGGAGAGTTACGATATGTACTTCTTGGTTGAGAAACCAAAGAAAATCAGTAGGAGTCTTTATGAAATGAAAGTAAACGGTGGGGCTTCATTTAACCCTTGCCTCAAAGAAGCACTGCGACAATCTTTACGGCTAAATGCAGCAATTAGATTCACGTTTAGTGAAATCGTAGTAACCGTCAAAGCTGACTCTGATCCTAAACTCATTCACCGCGACTGGGAAAGAGCTCAAAGTAAGCTGATACCAAATAAGGTCGGTCCTTATCCTCGAGCGCAACTTACTAAGGATGAAATTGCACGTGATGCAAAGCTCAGAAAGGAACATTCGAGGAAATTCGACGATGAACTTGCAGCGATGGGACTTCGTCGCCTAACTCCAGAAGAAGACGCAGCAATTACTCGAGAAGTATTAGGCGGACTGAGAAACACTGGGATCACTCCCCGCAAAACGCCATTTGCTTGATACACTAACCGCACTCAAATGAGTGCGGTTTTCCTATTTAACAACTAAATTCTACGGTAGCCACGAACAAAATATTTTAGCAGGCAGATATTAAATTCAGATACAAACATTTTTTATTTTAAATTTTCCACAAATGCAAACCCCGCCTTGCGGCGGGGCTTACACAGACATTCGTTTTGTTTT
>CAZZKB010000181.1:0-1898 GCA_964654575.1 Microcaldota archaeon
ATGTACTTGGAGGCAAGGCTGTCGTTTCACTTGAAATTAAAGACCCTCAAAAAGCACAAAGCGTTTTGGATGCAAATGGCTACAAATATCTGCCTCTTAATTCGTTAGTGGTTAAAGTTTCTGCTGTAAATGAATCTTCACTTTCCGAGGTTTTAAAATCTCAAAAAATAATGGCAACTCTTTCGGAAATAACTTCTGATACTTCTGATAAATTGCTTGCTTTGGAAGTTGATAAACCACGAAAAGCATCAAAAGTCCTTAGTAACTTTCTCTTTTCGCCACTAATGACTTCTGCATAAATTTCTTATCTTTCTATTTTCTATCTATCTAAAAATAATTTAGAATCCTGCTCAAGTGTTCTTCTTTTTCCAAGCGCCTCTGCAATTAACATTTCTTCATCTAGTTTTCCTATTGATTCAATTCGGATCGAAATTTCTTTCCAGATCTTAGCAATCTCTAATCTAAATCCATCTCTTTCTCTTACTTCTCTACTATAACCTTCCTTTCCCCTCATCAACCAAAACATGCCTAATGCCCTGCAATTTCTTGGTACTCTGCACGTTCGAAGGTCTAACTCATATTGTATCCTTCCACTTCCTTTCTTAACTAAATCTGCAATTTGGCTTTCAACAAATCTGCTTCTAATTCCCCCACATAATCTAGGTTTTGCTTCCCGGATTCCTCTTGATTGAAAAATAACATAAGTAATTTCGCCTTTTGAATCTACCCGAGTTTTTCTAAGCGATATTGTATCTCCAAATTGACTTGCCGATGCATGGTTTAATTCAAAACCACCCGGAAGTTCAATTTTTGGAAGGTTAAAACTTGATCTAAATGCTATCTCATTTCCTTTTACTTCTGCCTGTTGATATGTGAGTCGCTCTCCCTTCTCACCAACTAATTCAACCATTGGTACTTCATTTGTTGTATCAATTCTTGCAAATGCGGGCAGGCTTATCTTCTCAAACTCTTCTCTTTTTCTATTTCTTAACCTTGTTTCTTCTATTTCTGCTTTTACTAATCGAAATGGAAGCTTATGGAGTTTTTGCATGGTTTAACTATTTTCTAGGTCGTTATTTTAATTGTTTTTATGTGGTCACATCGTCCAATCTCTTTTCTTTCTTAGCTTCTTTTATTTCAATTGCAACTCTTCTTCCAAAACTAATGCTTTTTCGATGCAGATATTCTGAATAAGGCGTAAATCTTGTTCCAGGAGAACCTGGCATTCTAAATGAAACATCAAAAACTACGAACTCTTCTTTACCTTCTTCAACAAATGCTCCTTGGAGTGCAAATGGACCCATTAATCCATTTTTGTAGTTTTTATTTGTGCTTTCAACGAATTTTTCCCCAACTTCAAAAGCATGTTCCAAAAGCGATTCTCTTAATGTACATGCAACATGCCCTATTTCTATCATCGAGAGTCGTTTTCTCTTTAAAACTTCAATTTGTTCATCTGCATGTATTCTCAAATACCCATCCAAATTTGTTTGTCTTATCATATTTATTCCAAGAAGCTCTAATTCATTATGTATCTTGGAGTAAAAGAAATTGAGGTTAAAGTAGGCTCCAACAATATACTCTTCTATTTTCGCCCCTTTAAGTCCTTCTTCATTTATTTTTCCTTCTTCTAAAAGTTTTTCACTTTTTGATTTAAATTCTTCATAATCTGACGCTAAAAAGAAGGCTCTTTCATAAGTTCTTACTGATTCATTAACTTTAACAATGCACATGCGATATATTTTCTTTGGATTTTTGATTGTTTTTGGAATCCGTATTCCTGCTTTTTCAAGCAAATAATACTGATTTTTGTCCGCGTTTCTCTCTTCCGCCCTAAGTAGATATTTGTTTCCAAAAACAGGCCCTTGAAAATCCTTTTCTATTTTATCTTAACTAAC
>CAZZKB010000182.1:0-1885 GCA_964654575.1 Microcaldota archaeon
TGATAAATGGTAGGTTTACCAGCAAGCTTGACCAAATAAAAATTGGAGAGGTTGTTGGGGTCGAAGGCTCGCTAGGCCACCTTGCGTATGAAGGACAGGAAAGAATAGGCACCATTTCTGGAGGCACTGGGATTGCCCCTATGATGAGCATGATGAGAGATATTGCAAAACGAAAAAATGCAACAGCAATTTCATTCTATAGCGTAAAAATTGAGGATAGAATAATTTTCAGAGATGACATTGAGAGTATGAACAAAGCAGGGCGGGCAAAAACCGTAATAACAATTACAAAAGATGAAGAAAACAAAAAATGGAAGGGGGAGAGAGGACGAATAACTAAAGAGATGATTACCAAGCACGCACCAGATGCTGCAAGTAGAGATTGGTACATATGTGGCCCGATGGAAATGATAAAAACGATGAAGGAAACCCTGCTTCAATTAGGCGCAGATCCGAAAAAAATTAAGATGGAAGGCTGGGGATAGCTTAAACTACTATTTTTAAACCCTATTATCGAATAAAATCTTGCTATTTAAGTAGTTCTCGTGCCGTAAATGGTGCGAGGGCGAGCCAGGTGGCGAACTATGAAAAACAAATCAAACAACACATTAGTCTCTTTAATAGAGGCACTGAAAAAGGCTGAAAAGCCAATTTGGAAGAAAGTTGCAGACGAATTATCAAAACCTCGCAGAAGCAAGGTTGAAGTAAATCTAAGCAAACTCGACGAATTCGCAGCAGACGGAGTAACGATATTGGTCCCGGGCAAAGTACTAGGATCCGGATCGATTTCTAAAAAAGTAAGCGTTGCGGCATATTCGTTTAGCGAAAGTGCAAAGCACATCATTTCCCAAGCTGGAGGAAAGACTATGAGCATAGAAAACCTTCAGAGCGCAAACCCAGACGGGAAGGGAGTAGTCATAATCAAGTAAGGTGAAATTCATGATAGTAATTGATGGCACCAACATGGTTTTCGGAAGAATGGCAAGCCAGATAGCAAAGAAAGTTATCGGCGGCGAAGAAGTCCACCTTATAAACGCAGAAAAGATCGTCATAAAGGGTAATCCAGCTCAAATTGGTCAGAGATACTTGACTAAGAGAGGCTTGCGACACAAGGGTACTCCAGAGCGCTCACCAGTCTGGTCGAGGGTTCCGCACATGCTAGTTAAAAGAATGATTAGAGGCATGTTGCCAATGAAAAGCTCAAGAGGAAAAGTTGCTCTTGGAAAATTGATGGTTTATACAGGAAATCCAAAGAAGCTTAATACAAGTGTAAACTTGGAAGATGCAACTTATGATGGAGTTAGTAGGCACATTACAATATACGACTTGTGCAAGACAATAGGTTACCAGGGTTGATATTGATGACTGAAGATAAAAAAGCAGTAAAGAAAAAAGCTCCAAAGCCAAAAGATGCTAAGGAGAATGTCGAAAAGGAAGTTAAGGCCGAAGTTAAACATGAACACAAGGTCGAAGCAAAAGTAGACGCTGCACCAAAGCAAGAGGCAGTAAAAACAGAAACAGCAGCTCCAAAGAAAGCAAAGAGAGCCCCTAAAAAAGCTCAAAGCGGAGCAAAGGTTTTTGTTGCTAGAGGTAAGAGAAAAACAAGTATCGCAAGAGCAACAATTCGTGCAGGTAAGGGAGTAGTAAGATTGAATAGCGAAAATATATCTTCCTTACAAAATAGTTTTGTTCGAGACATAGTTGTAGAAGCTCTTAGATACATTGGTCCAGAGTCAAATAACGTAGATATTTACGTAACAGTAAATGGCGGCGGAACGATGGGACAGGCTCAGGCAGCACGAACAGAAATTGCAAATGCACTCGTACTTTACTTCGATGGCATGAAATTGGCTGAAAAATTCGATCAAATAGACAGACCATTGTT
>CAZZKB010000183.1:0-1853 GCA_964654575.1 Microcaldota archaeon
CGTTAGAAGAAATGCACAAGCAACTATTTGCATAGGTGGAGATGGCACCATTCTATATGCTCATCACAAAAATCGGCTTGAGGGAAATATCTTAGGAATCGGAAGCAAAACTAGTTACATATGTCAGTTATCCAATGAGTCAAGTTTTGATGATGTCTCTTGTGTTTTAGACGAAAATCAAACAATGCCAATTATGACACTTGAAGCAATTATTGCTGGTAAAAAAATCGAAGCGATAAATGACATTGTAATCCATTCGTCTAATTATCGAGTAATACGAATTGGTGTAGAGTACAACAATCAAAAACACGAATTCGAGGCTGATGGGATAATTGTTTGCTCTCCAATCGGTTCAGCTGCCTATGCCTATTCAGCAGGGGGAGAAAAGATTCCATTAAATGAACAAAAGATAGGTATAGTAGGAATCTGTCCTTACAAAAGAGCTTTTAGTCCAGTATCACTAGATGCCAAAAGCACAGTGAAAATATCTCCTTCTAAATCAGCTTTAGTTGCCGATGGTATTCTGATTGCACACATAAAGCCAAATTCACTAATCTCTGTCCAAAAAGGAAGGGATATAATGTTTTATCGACAAATAGCACATCATGACTAATCGAGATCAAATACTCGCAGCAGGTTTTGTTGATGTGCGCGTTGTAGTTACTGGCCTGCGACAAATGCACCGGCTTAATGTTGTTATGGAAAAAGCATCGGATGGACAAATTCCAATGCTCGTTTCAAAGCACTATATTCCAACTAACGAACTTTTGCGCCTAGCACAACAGACTGGTCTTCCAGTGAAGCACAATCAGACAGTTGTTTATCCGCCTGGAAGTGCTGCATCCGACTTTAAAATCAAAAACCAGCTCTTAGCAACAGTTGAAAATGACACAATAGTTGCAGAAATCGAAGAGTGAACTCTTTTTATTTGTTTATCGCGACTTATGGATCATGAAATTCAGCATAATTATTTTGTCCATATTCGCTCTTTGTAGTTTAATATTTTCTTCAGGAATAACAAACTGCTCGCAAGGAGTAATCAATATGCCAGGTTATCACAGTCTGGATAACGACATCAATGGCTCTCCAAATATTTTCAATCCCGCTGGTATCTCTTATTCTACATGTATTCTGATCAACACTTCTGATGTCGATTTTAGCTGCGACGGTCATTCTATTGTGGGTGATGATGCTCTAGGGTCTATGGGCATTGCTGTTTCAAATCCAGATGGTAATTTAAACAATATCACAATCCGTAACTGCTACCAAATCAGTAATTACACCGGTGTTGCTAGTTCTGGCATTGCAATCTTCAACTCTACAAATTTGGTAATTAGAAACTCATCTTTAGAAAACGTTTCGAGTGGGATCTCTTCAGAATATTCTCAAGGTATCACAAATGTGAGTGTAACAAATTCGACTTATGGAATTTATTTACATAATATCTCTGACAGTTTAATCTCAAACAATTCAATTTCAAGAAGTCAGACAGGTATATCACTTTATCTATCTGCGAATAATTCAATGTCTTATAACACTATTACTAACAATAATAGTGGTATTGGTTTTTCGATCGATTCTAGTAATCACAGTTCTCTTTCAAACAACGTAGTAAATCAAGCAAGTTTTTCATTTTTTATTATCAATTCAAACTACTCGACTATCTCAAACAATATTGCATATTTAATACTCGACACTGGGTTTGGAATACACTCATCAAACTTTTTCAACCTTACAAACAACACGGCTTCAGACAGTCTCAATTGGGGGTTCTATATAAACAATAGTAATTCCGGGTTATTCGATCACAACATTCAACAAGGTTCTACTTCATACGGGGTTTATTTTCTCGC
>CAZZKB010000184.1:0-1825 GCA_964654575.1 Microcaldota archaeon
GGTCTCTTGGCTTTTATTGAACAGTATTCTAAATATTACAAAGTAGATATGTTCGATTCGGAAGTAGAGCAAATAGCCTCGGGCAGGTGGCTTGAAAGCGCACAGATAGCAGCAAGAATTAGTATGATTAATAAGACCAGGCAAATGCCAATTGATGATGACATACCACCAGTTGTCTTAGAGATATAGAAAGATTAAAAGAAAGAAGAAATGAACTAACTTGAATTTACGATTTGATCTTATTTCTATATTTCAAGTAGTTTGCATAATCGATATACTTCTTGTTTGCAATGTAGTCAGCAGTCTTTGGAGCCCTATTGCGTACTGATTCAATTTTATCAGTAACTTCGATTTCAAAAGAATCTCCACCAGCACCCGAACCAAATGATGTCATAAGTATCCGATCACCAGCCTTTGCTACATCTAAAACTGCAGATAGACCAAGTGGAGATGCACCTGAGTAAGTATTGCCAACAACTGGAGTTAGAAGACCAACTTTTAGTTTTTCAGTTGGTATGCCCATTTTCTTTGCCGCTTCAAGAGGGAATTTACCATTTGGCTGATGAAATACGACATAGTCATAATCAGTTACTTTGGTCTTGCTCTTTTCTAGAAGACCCATAGTTGCACCCATAATGTGCCTAAAATAAGCAGGTTTTCCAGTGAATCTGCCCCCATGAGTTGGATAATCAGCATGGTTCCTTCGCCAGAAATCTGGAGTGTCAGTTGTGAAAGAAAATGTGCATTTTAACTTTGCAATTGCTTCTTTGTCTGGCCCTATTATGTAGGCCGCACCACCTGAAGCAGCGGAGTATTCAAGAGCATCACCTGGTCGACCTTGGGCAGTATCGGCGCCGATTGCCATACCATATTGAATCATCTTTGAATCGACCATACCCATTAACATTTGCATACCTGCAGTTCCA
This sequence comes from Microcaldota archaeon, assembly GCA_964654575.1. GTDB lineage: Archaea > Micrarchaeota > Micrarchaeia > Anstonellales > Bilamarchaeaceae > Bilamarchaeum. The sequence continues at coordinate 927 of CAZZKB010000184.1, forward strand.
GCTTTGCATGCAAATTCAAGATCTGCTGCAGTTAGATTTGGAGTTGCTCCGATTGCTTCTGCAACTATAGTTGAGGTTGGTTTGACTGCATACGGGTGAGATTCACTTCCAATATAGAGTGCCCCTAGTTTTTGAGGATTTAATCCAGCTCGAAGAAGAGCATTTCTAGCAGCTTCGGTTGCAATTGTCGCAGTATCTTCGTCAAGTCCGCCAACAGCTTTTTCGAATATGCCTAGACCGCCTTCGATTCTTGAGGCTTCTTCGCCCCAAACTCGAGCAATTTCAGAAGACTTAATTCGATAGACCGGAATGTAAGACCCATAACCAATAATTCCACTCATAGTATCAGCTCAATAACTAACCAAGGACAAACGAATTGCACTTGGCGACCGTATCTATTTCTTTTTAGCCTTTTTTAAATCCGCCTTATTAGGCTTGCTATCCTTTCGACTTATGCCGAAGAAGAGATATCCCAGGAGAACCAGTGCAATTGCACCAATAATCATGACAAAAAGCGAAGAATTGAAGTCTTTGCTCCTAACGATTATTGGAGAGCGAGTTTGAAGGACTGAGAGAAGATCAAAACCTGCAGTTGAAGCATATATCGACCCTCGATAAGATCCAGCAGAGGCTAAATCTACTGAACCTGGCATAATAACTGAATAAGATAAATTCGTATTGAGCAGCTTTGCGATTGAAATGAAGTTGGAGTTGTTTTTAGATAAGTCAAGTGGGGAGGAAGCTGAGCCAGCTGAATCAGTCAATGCTCCAGATTCGTATAGAAGCCGATCTGTATCTTGGACAAATTTTTGAGTCGGGATTGAATTTATTGTAATGGAGTAGGTTACATACGGGAAGCCCCCATCAGATGAAAATGTATAGTATGAATCATCAGGACT
>CAZZKB010000185.1:0-1797 GCA_964654575.1 Microcaldota archaeon
TCGCATTTTTTTTATTTAGTGTTTGTATATTTTCTCGCCTTGCAATGTCTTTAAACTTATCAAGAAGTAGTATCTCATCTATTACTCCTATTTCACTTTCTCCTCGCATTCGACTCTTATAATATTTTGAATAGGTTGCATCTCGTCCCTTCTGACAAGCGACTATTGTTTCAAATCCTTCGGCTTTTGCCCCGTCAGATACATCAAGTGCAGAATGGCTTCCTAGCGTTGCGATTGAATGCTTCATGGTTTTTATGTATGACCTTCAGGTTAAAAAAGCAGCCTAAATCAAACCCCTCCCTTTTTATATCTCGCCTAAAAAAATCTCATTATGCGCAAATTCATTGCTTTGGCATTATTACTCATCCTTTCCATCTCAAGTGCAGACTTTCTTATCGAGAAAGTGGATGTAACTATTAGCGACATAAAACCTGATGGAAGTGCCAAAGTACATGAGAGCATCAAATTCATCATGTATGGCAATTATTCGAAGACAATCTATGATGGAGCAATATCAAGAAACGATCTTTCATACTGGTCTAGTATAACAAATCTTTCTGAAATTCGATTGCATACTAACCCTGCCAAAGTTTCAATTGAGGATCTTCGAGTCCGGCCACAGCCTCGAACCAAATGCAATCCAATTCAAGGAATTTGTCATGGTGAATTAATACTTGATTATCTGGCCTCGCCAGCATTCAACAATGCCTCTCAAAATATGCCTGTCTTTAAGACTGGTCTATTTAGTGTTATTCAATATAAACCAAGAACAAAAAGATACAGTCTAAATCCAAATTCATTAGCCTTTACTACCAGCTCAGATGGTAACATAATTCTCTCTGACAACACTTTTCTAAATATCATTTTACCTGAAGGGGCAGTTCTTTTAGATGTCAATCCTCAGCCAAGTGACACAATTCTCAATCTTCCTACAAAAGTCAGTTCTCTGACGTGGTCGGATATTATTCTCGTCAAATCTTCAATGGTTTTTGATGTAGAAGAAGGTATCGATAAGGAAGTTTCAGATTTCTTTAGTGGGATTTTGATTGGGTCTATATCGTATTTCTCCAGTCCATTTGGCATTGCCTTCCTTCTATTGATTATAATAATCATCGGTTCATATTTCTATATCAAAATGCACAAGAGACGCGGTGATGACTAACTATGGCTATTTACAAGGGCTCAGTCGAAATACTAAATTTAATTTCTCAAAAAACGCCTGGACTTAATACTTACAATATCTACTCTATCGAGCAGCTATCTTCTACGACTGGATTTAACTCCGATTTAGTTAGGCGGATTGTCGAGGGTCTTAAGGAAGAAGGTTTTGTTAGTGCCGAATCATCAGAGTCTACAACATTTGTTCCAAATTCAGAGTATAAACTATACTACTCATCTGAGTTTCCAGAGTTTTCCGTTTATAAAAAGGCAAAAAGTGGTAATTCAATCACTGACTTAACTGATCTTGAAAAATCGATCGGACTTAGGTGGGCAAAGCAAAAAGGATTTGTTTTGATTGAATCTGGAAAATTAGTTCCTGCAAAATCTGATTCTGAAGTTGAGTCAGAAATAGGTAAACTTTCTCAAGCCTATGGGAAGTTGGTTAACAGCAATGGTGATACTACCATCGATCCAGAAATACGAGAGGAATTAATCCAGCGCAAATTAGTTGATAGGAAATCTATCAAGTCTGTTTCTGTTCAATACTCTGGCAAATCCTACAATGCGTCTGAGCTTGCCGGTGAATTTGATATCTCTGCTGAATCAGCTAATGCTCCTGTTGGCAAATCTCATCCA
>CAZZKB010000186.1:0-1777 GCA_964654575.1 Microcaldota archaeon
TAGAATCATCAATCCTAAAGAAAAAATTCCCCAGTTGATAGGCCAATATTTACTTGGAGTAAAAAATGCTATTGCTCCAGCAAAACTAAAACCATTGTAATTACCTAAAAGAAGTAATGGATGAAAAAGCATAAGCATAAAAGCTATTTGCCCTATCTGACTATGCCTCTTGTACACTTTATCTAATCCGTAAAAAAAATTTTCTAGTAAGCGAAATCTTGCAGAGAGAATGAGTGACGTAGCAAAGAGTGTAAAACCAAGTATCCCGAAAAGCTGTCCGACGAGAGTGAGAGCGTCTGTCGTATTAGTAAAAACAAAGTTAGTAGAAGGAGAAAGTATCCATAAAAAAACTCCAATTACAGAAAGTCCCACGACAAACAATATGCCTGTGTTGTGTTTTTTATGCTTCATGCCGATAAACATTGTAACATCTTTGAAAAATAAAATAAAAAAGCCACTTCTCATTTGAAGTGGCTCGTTTTTTTTTGACTTTACCTTTGTTAGTTAGGTATTGTCGATTTTTTTGAAGGCAGGTATTATTTATTAAAAACAATTTTTATAACTTCTTTTTCTTCGCGACCGTACACAGCATTATAAAATGCCGAGTATTTGTTTTGAAAAAAATTTTTTTGGTCTTCATTGTCGGAATTTGGGTCTTTGACCCAAACCTCATAAGCATGATCAAAATTTTTTTCCGCCCGATCAAGTCGGGCGAGCATTGTGCTGTCAGAAAGGACAACATTACTGCTTTGTGCGTTAGAAAAAGAAAAACAAAAAATAAAAGCGAAGAAAAAGATTGCTTTTTTCATGAGTCAATTTAGTTGGTGAATAGATGACTACAAACTTCATAAATATACATAAAGACTGTAATCATCCATACACCTCCTGCCTTTTCAAAGAACATACTATGTTTATATATTATAGCATATATATTGACAATATGTCAAGTAAGTTGTATTGAAAATTTATGAGTTTAAAAGGTATATTTTCAAGGCAAATTTGCCACTCAAAAATCAGAAGTCGTCTTTATTTAGGAGGACTTTTGAAGACAATTAAACAGTAGGCTGATTTTTATTTAGTTCTTCATTAAGTTCAGTAAGGAGTTTTCGTAGCTCTTGCATCATTTGTGCGTGTTTTTCTAAATCTTCTTTACTCACGGTCGAGTCGTTTTGATCCAGTTCTTGATTTCTCATTTCATAATCAAGAGCTCTTTGCACAGCATCTCTTTTTTCCTCTAATGTCATTTTAGACCAGCTTTCTTGTTCATATGCTTCCGTAATGCTCAAATTTGGGTATTTAGCCATATCAAAATCAAGTTTTGGATTCAATGCGTCTAAACCAATTCTGTTACCAATTTTATTAACACCTCCTCCTTGGTTTTGAGCCTCGCCCCTGTTTGCTGCAAATAGTGCTGCGGCAGTGAGTACTGTAAGACCAAACTTTCTAACTCGTGTTCTAAAACCTTGTTCCATTTTCATAAAATATGATTAAGTTAGTAATTTATAATATAACTATAATAATAACATAAATTTGCTAAAAAAATATAATTCGTGTAATACTGGATAAATAATGAAGCTTTTAATAGTCGAGTCCCCTTCTAAAGCAAAGACAATCGAGAAATACCTCGAGGGAGCTTTTACTGTACGTGCTTCTGTGGGTCATATACGTGATTTACCTAAATCAAATAAAGCTGCCATAGATATAGAAGCTGGATTCATCCCCCACTACGAGATAAGCAAAGGCAAGGAAAAGGTAGTACACGAACTCCAAAGCCTCG
>CAZZKB010000187.1:0-1772 GCA_964654575.1 Microcaldota archaeon
CTCAGATCATGGAAAATACCAATATCAAAATCATCATGCGTCAAGATGATCCTGCTGGAAGTGGAACCCTTTCAAAAGCTATAGGAACTGTCACTTGTTCTAACGAAACACAGCAAATAGAAGATCATATCCTTTGGGGTAAGCAACTAACAGGGATTGGATCTATCAGACAAGTTCAAGAGTTTTTGATTCATCCGGATAAGATTAAGAGATTGCAACGAGGGGAGGCTGTACTGCTTGTCAAACAACCTTTCAAGACCGCCATCATCAAAGCTTATCGGTTTGAAACTACAAGAAACCTAAGCAAAGGATTGGATCTTTTAAAATCAATGCGTAATGAACGGAAGATAACACTCCCGCAAAAAAAAGTTTTTGAGGGAAATCCTTTGGATGAGTTTAAAGAAATTTCTCGGATTGCATCAAAAACATTAACTAATATTAACTAAGTAGATAAATTATTCGTTGTCAAACTTCCAGGGTGGTCATTTTAGCTAGGGTGGCCGAAATGACCAGGGTAGACAAAATGGCTAGGGTAGACATTTTGTCACTCAAAGATACCTTTCTTCAGTTATCTATATAATAGATAGCACTGCTGTATTAAAAAACGATACAGTATCAAAAATTGATACTGTATCATAATCTAGTGTTCTTTCTAATCATTGTACATCCTATTATTATATTCGATTCGACATATTGTTTTGATATCTTGAAGCCAAAGCGTTGGTAGAAGCTAATCAGCTGGTTTAAATTAAGCTCTCCATAAGGGTTTAGCTCAGCATATATTATAAGATGTTTTGTATCAGCAAAATGACAAAGTCTTTTCATCAATAAAGTACCCATTCCCTGTTTCTCTGGTCGAGTCTTGATACGGTTAAAATACAAGTACTTTTTAGGAAGTCCCTTTGTAGGCCCATTATTATCAAGAGAGAGTTCTGCCACCCCTATTCCTATCTCTTTACCTGCTTGAGTTAAAGCTACATTAGCAGAATAACTTTCAGTCAAAGGTTGCCAATACTCTTGCAGAGAGAATGTTTTATCTCCTATTTCATAAAAACTTTTATCAGTTTTAAATTCATCACAATAATTTTTCTTCTGTTTTGATATCAAATACTAACTCTCCTTACTTATCTTTAATTCTGCTTTATGTGAGCAGTTTATAGATGGTAGTACCAAACACGGTAGTACCAATCGTGGTACTACCGTGCTCGGTGAGAATTTTATCGAATATTTCAGTTCCTTGCTAAATTATGTAAAATTAATCTAACCTTCTTTTATGCCACGCAACTCAAATAAAACGACAGGAACTAATGGCTTAAAACCAAACAAAAAAGAATTTAGCGGCCTGAAAATCAAGAGGCCGAAAAATATTTCGAAAAACTTTCCATTTAATAAGTCGAGAAAAATTACTCCTCACGAGCTTCAGAAAGCTAAGAGTGCTATTGAGAAAGTAACTAGGAAAAAAAGAAAAGAACGCTCTTCTAAATTGGGCAATGATGCCCAAAAATTGACAAAAAAGTTATAGTTGAGGGTCATTTATTATCTTTAAGATGCTTAGAAAAATCTTTTTTAGATTTTATCAACTTACCAGATCGAGCTTGGGCTAAGCCCTTGAAAACAGACTCCATAGCTTTCTTATTACTAAAGAAGACTACTTCATGAGCTGGGGAGCCTATGGAGGCTTCTTTATTTGTTTTGCTAAGCCTTGGAACTTTTTTGATAGATTTCATTTTGTCTGAAATTGAATAGTTTCCAGTTTTCCTGATCGAAGGAAT
>CAZZKB010000188.1:0-1758 GCA_964654575.1 Microcaldota archaeon
AAAGTTTTTTTGTTCTAGGACTTCTTCCACTTTTACTTTTTATTCTCTCTATTGTCATGCTAGTTCTATCAATAATTCTTTTAAGAAAAGGGACAAAATCAATTGAAATAAATAGTTGTAAAATAAGTTTTAATCACTTAGATAACTCTTCATATTCTATAAATACAAAAGATGTCACACAGTTAGTTTATGCCGATGTCTCTACTAGTAACGGAATTCATTCTGAAATAAGGATCTATACTAACAAATTTTTATCAAAAAGACAAATAATTATGATAATTAATTTTCCTGAATTGTTTAGTAATTACAAGTCCTTATTTTCAGAGCTCGAAACAACTACTGGTCTAAAATTCGAGAATATAAAAGAGTACTCTAATTCTTGGGGTAAAAAAGTTATCTCAAAATAGGGCGAATAGAGCAGTCTTTTAATTTTCTTAATTAATATCTATTCGTGCCAATCTATTTTCGTCATGATTCAGTTAGGCCTCCACAAAAAAAATTAATGGAGGATATGTACGACTCAATTAGCAGCGGCAAAATATTCATGGCGCAGGCTCCAACTGGACTTGGCAAAACTGATTCAGCTCTCTCAGCAGCAATAACTTATGCAATGGAAAACAACCTAACTGTCTTCTTCCTTACTCCTAAAATCTCACAGCATAAGATTGCCATTGAAGTCGTCTCTGACTTAGCTAAAAAGCACAATCTGCCAAATTTGCGTGCTGTCGATATGCTTGGGCGAATGCACTGCTGCATAGACGACTCATTAGTTGCTCTTGACGGAGAAGGTTTCCAGACTGCTTGTTCAAAGAAAAGAAAGGATCAGACATGTACATACTATGGCAATGCCAAAGGATACAACAAACTTCAAGAATCAAAGGCAGATTCTCGCTTTAGAGTCATTATGGATTCCTATGGGGCTGCAAAGCAGCACTCTGAACTAATCTCGATTGGTCGGGCTGCTAAATCCTGCCCGTATGAGTGGCTCATTAAACTAGCCGAGTGCTCAAACGTCATCATTGCAGACTATTACCATTTAATGATCCCTCAAATTCGAGAAATTTTCCTTCTTAAGACCAAAAAGCGCCTTGAAGACTCGATAATAATAATTGATGAGGCTCATAACCTAGCGTCTCGTGTGCGATCAAGTCTTTCCTTTGGAATAAATTCCTTTACTCTTCGTCGTGTTTCTCGTGAAATGCGATTACTTGGTCTTGATTCGGGGCCCATAGAGGAGGAGTTTGCCAAATGGTCAAAGGAAATCCTTCGCTCTGAGCGGGAAAAAGAGGTTAAGACAAGATCCTTTTTCGAATTCATGTCGAATTTTGGGCTTTCATTAGATCAGATTATCGACCAGCTTGAGAAAGCAGGCGAGGCTTACATAGAAAAGACTGGTAAAAAGAGTGCTTGCCTTAAGCTTTCGCTCTTCCTTTCCTCCTGGGCAGAAGAAGAAACCGAATGCGTAAGGGTGCTAAAGCAAAAGGGAGACTTCTATTATCTATCTAAGAAAATGCTTGACCCCTCCTCATGCACTAAAATACTCAATCTCTGCCGTTCAAGTATTCTTATGAGTGGTTCACTCTTGCCATTAGAAATGCATCGAGATGTACTTGGGCTTGATCAATCTCGGACTATTATGAAAACATATCCTTCTCAGTTTTCACCAGATTCGGCAGTCCATATTATTGTTCCTGATGTTACGACTCGCTACGCAAAGCGTGACGAGGATCAATATCGAAACATTTCGCAGAAAATCGA
>CAZZKB010000189.1:0-1739 GCA_964654575.1 Microcaldota archaeon
AGCATTAGAGTTTATAATAGATATGCATTTGATTGCTAGGAGAGATGAAGAATCGAAGCTTTCGAAGATTGTCTGAAAGTATATTTATAAATAAAAACAAACCAGAAAGAATCATGCGTAAGGAAATTCTGGCAATACTTGCACTAGCTCTAATTGCAAACAGTGCGTTTGTCCATGGAGACATAGTTAAAAGCCAGAATGATGATTCGACAAAAACACTAATTCGAATAGAAGGAAAATTCACATATCAAATGATAACAAACAATTCGAATTATTCAATATTTCTTCCAGATGGCGAGTATGTACTTCAATCGCAGGGAATAACAAATGGGGGACAGGTAATATCGAGCGTAAGTAACAAACTAAGCATAGGAGCAGATGACCAAAGGATTGATTTGCTTCTAAAGAGAGAAGATAATTCGACATACTATATAGTGATAGTAGCAATAGTTTTGATAGCCGCAATTGTAATAATATGGAAAATGGAAAACAAGAATAACAGTCCTCAAACACAACAAAAACAAATTATCGAACCCCAATTAGAAAACGAAGACGTAATCGAAGAAACCGCTCCAGTCGAAAATAGCAAGAAGGAAGAATTGGATGATGATGCAAAGAAAGTGATTGCAATAATCGAAAGTAATGAAGGAAGAATAACTCAAAAGGAATTGCGTGAAACTTTAGGTTTTTCAGAAGCTAAATTAAGCTTGATTTTAAGCGAACTTGAATATATACAAATTATAAAAAAGTTCAAACGCGGACGGGGAAATATAGTCAAAAAGATATAGTTATTTTGCCCCTAAACTAATTAGCAAATCGATCATTTCTCGATTGTTCGATCGCTTTGCAATTTCAAGAGCTGAAGCCGAAATCTCTTTTACGTTACCCGAAACAATAGCACGTATTTCTTCTAGTGATGAAGATGAGATTTTAACTCCTTTTTCCTTTGATTCAAAATGCTTTAGAGCCATTTTCATCATTTGAATTTCCTCACTTGAAACAGGGCGCTTTATTTTCTGATTAACATCTGCTCCATTTTTGATTAGGTATTCGACAATTGATGAATCGCCAGAAGCAACTGCTGTCATTAGTGGAGTATATCCGGCTTTTGAGGTTTGATTGAGTTTTGCTCCTTTTGAGATAAGATAGTGAACTGTTTCTAAATCGTGAGAATTAATAGCTCCAAAAATAGCACTGCGTCCATTGTCATCTTGTGTATTAACGTCAGCTCCTTTTTCGATTAATTTTACAATTAACTGTAAAACTGGTGGCGAGCACGCATACATTAATGGAGTTATTCCACCCCGTCCAGGAGCATTTACATTCGAACCAGAATCAATAAGCGATAGTGCTTGCTCAAGATCTCCTGATAAAATAGCAGTGATGATAGGAGTATTTTCAGAATCCTGTTTTGCTTTTGGCTTTACCATAAGAAAAAATAGCTAATATTACAATAAAAAACATTCGATAGAATAAAATTTAAGATCTAAAATGAAAATTGGAAAATTCGAATTTGGAATAATGGATTTGCTGCTGGTTTTTGTCCCTATTTCTCTGCTTTTAAGTTACGGTGGTTTTGCAAATAGCACGATACTTTTTGGATTATCAATAATAGCAATCATGCCACTAGCATCTAAGATGGGTCACGCTACCGAAGAACTATCAAAGATATATGGTGGACAAGTCGGTGGTCTTCTTAATGCAACTTTTGGAAATGCTGCAGAACTGATAATTGCACT
>CAZZKB010000190.1:0-1730 GCA_964654575.1 Microcaldota archaeon
TCGATGTGCAAAGGCCGAGAACAAGTACAGCAAGCAAGGCGAGCTGGACCGATGCATTTTTATCAGACAATATCATGCCCTACTTGTAGGGGAGAGGGTAGCACAGTTGAAAAGCCCTGCAAAGAATGCAGCGGAGTGGGAAAAACCTCTCAAAAGGAGCACGTAAAAGTAAATATTCCTGCAGGCATATCTGACGGAATGCGAATGAGATTAGAAGGGCTTGGAGAATTTGGGCGAGATGGAACTGGGGATCTTTATGTATTTATCAACGTAAAGGAGCATCAAAAATTCAAAAGAGACGACGATGATATTTACATAGAAATGCCAATTAGTTTTGTTCAAGCCACACTTGGAGAAGACATTGAAGTTCCAACCCTTTGGGGGAAAGCTAAATTGCAGATACCAGCTGGAACTGCGACTCACACTGTTTTCAGATTACGTGGCGAGGGCATGCCAGTATTAAACAGAAATTCAAAAGGGGATCAGCTAGTTAGAGTAATCGTAGAAGTACCTAAGAAACTAACTGGACGACAAAAAGAACTACTTAAAGAATTTGAAAAGGAAGGAGAAAAGAAAGGAATTTTTGGCATTTAACGAGGTGTGTGAACACCGGCCACAAACCAAGGTAGATTAGTTTCGAAGTTATTGCAGTTTGTTCTGGAATAAACATCTGGGAACAACTGTTTTGATAATGAAAGGAGCCCCTTAGTTAATTCGATAGCTTCATCTGGAGTGACATAGCCATTGCCTTCAATTTTAACTGCATTAGATATGCTATCGAAAAGTTCGGCTTTGGTATTGAAAACAAAGGTAGCGACAGAAGGTCTGCCAAAAGAATCGAGATAGTCGCCAATATAGATGTAGATTTTTGTTTGTGCAACACCTTGTTGATTAGCCTTAAGAGCGAGGATATGTACTCGATTATTTGAGATTGCACCAAACATTTCATCTGGGCAACTAGATGGCTTAGTAGTTCCATTATATGGACTAAATATTTGATCAGTAAACTGATTATTGTCCTCCACAGTTCCTTTTTCAAATGGGAATTTCGGATTCAATTTACCCGCAACAATTGAAAACCCCTCATTGCTTACTACTCTTCTGCCCCAAGCCGTTGATTCTGTGCCCTCAGGAACAGTCATAACAGCATATGCAGAATGATTAGCTCGAATTTCAGCTAAGATTTGCGTTGCAGACATGTAATGAACTGGCGCACTGGTCACAACCATGGTTGCATCGCCACCAGCAACAGAAAACATGCAATTATCAGGAACAACACCACCGAATACTGTAGGTATTGGAGCAGCAGGACGAGATGTGAGTCCAGCAATAGGATCAAATGTTTTAAAAGTATGATAATGACCCACTTCACGTGCAACTTCGCCTAAAAAGCTATCAAATTCAATTGCTGCTGCAAGTCGCGGTGGAAGCTTGCCCTTAAGTGCTTCTTCTAGAGCATTAATTTTCCCTCTAAATATGGATTTATCACCGATTTTTACTTCGCAGATTGGATCTCGAAAAAGCCGCTCCTTAGCAGAAATAGATAAGCCATTAGCTACATCTAACTTAAATGACGCATCAACATCCTTAAAGAATAGACCTCGGACTACAATTCGTGAATGTGACATAAGATAATTACGTAAAAGAAGTATATAAATGTTACTATTTAAGGAAATTTGTGATTAAATCTTCAAGATTTTCTTCACCATTTCCTTCATTGCCAAATATCT
>CAZZKB010000191.1:0-1727 GCA_964654575.1 Microcaldota archaeon
CGCTAGCAAGGATTGTAACTATATTTTCAAACCCTGCCTTAGCTAGGCTCTTTGACAGATCAGTCATTTTGATGATATTATTTCCGCCAACATTTATTCCTCTCAAGAGCACTACGTAACAGGTCATATCAGTCACTCTACTCATTTGTTTATTTATTTTGCTTGCTCTAATCTCTCTAGTTGATTCTATGAAAACTTTAGATCTCTCAAAGTCTGCTCTGGTTGTTATTGATTTGCAAAAAGGCATTGCCGATCCTTCACGACATCTAGAGCCGAACTCAGTTTCCGATGTAATTTCAAAAACTTCTGAAATTGCCAATTTGTTCCGCTCAAAAAATCTCCCAGTTTTCTTAGTTCACGTATCTTTTATCGATGGAAAAGATATGTTGTCTCCTTATGTTGAAACTCCTCCTTGGTCAGGCTCAAGAAATTCTGATTTTTCAGAATTTGTTACTGGTCTTAAGCAACCAACTGACATTGAAATCACAAAGCGCCAGTGGAGTGCTTTTTATGGAACTGAACTTGATTTACAACTGCGACGTCGTGGCATTAAGACTATTTTTCTGTGCGGCATTTCAACTAATATAGGAGTTGAGAGCACTGCCAGAGAAGCCTTCCAACTTGGTTATGATCAAGTTTTTGTTACTGATTCTATGACTGCATTTAGCAAAGAGGAGCACGAAGGAACCTTGAAATTCATATTTCCACGTATTGGTGTGCTAAGGACTACTGATCAAGCTATTTCGATGATTGGGTCGAAGCAAAGCTAATCGTAATGTATATAAACAGTTTGCCACTAATTATAACATATGTTTAAGCGTTTTAATTCTCCAAAATCTAAGTTGCCTGCTACAGAACCAACTCCATCTAGGCGAAATCTAAACGTTTTTCTTATGGGGTCTGAAGGCTTGCCCTTTGTTGAAGCAGTCGAATTAGCAAACAAGTGTGGTGTAACAATTGCTTCTGGGCAAGAACTTTTTGATGCAACTAGCATGAATCGACCTGCAGCTTCCTTATTATCTAAGGCTATGCCGTGCTGGACTGGCACTATCATATGTTCTGGAAAGGACGGACAGTCATTTGAAAAATCCGCGACTAAAACTACCGATAATTCTCTAGAGAGATTGACTGGAACTAGATATTTTATCTCTGGTGTGTATACAATCGGGGGTATAAAGCAAACATATATGTTTCCAATTCCGACTGACAAACTAGGCCTGGTTTTGAACGGAGTCCTTTTTGCAGAACACCCATTTTCTGTTTTGACTGATGGGAATCTCTCTGTGTTCGTTCTGAGCAGTGTACTGACTTCTGAATTTGGATCAGTATCCTATCGATACCACCACACTCAAGGCCTTAAGTATCGTGTCGAGTCTGGCATTGCAGGCGAGCCTAATTATAGTGTCCGTAAATCTTTTCCAGACTTATCAGTTATCCCACTCTGCTTTGATCAGGGAGTCGATTCTTTAGATGTTCGAAATCCTACGGATTATTGGAAAGGAGATACTGACGACTTTCTAATCTCTACTTCTCTTTGTGGGTCAAACGATCCTATTACTAGGCGCCTTGGAATTGTCACTTCTCACTCACATACGCTCTTTGATTCGGGAAGATCTGTTAATTATCGTGATTCTGCAGCAGTTCTTTAATCGAAAACTAGCTATTCATTTCAAATTAGTTTGTCAGACCGCACGTCAATCTTCATCACAAACACCGTGGCTTTTGAG
>CAZZKB010000192.1:0-1712 GCA_964654575.1 Microcaldota archaeon
ACAACAATCAAATGAAATTATCATACATGCTTAGTAAGGAGATAGCCAAAAGAATGCTGCTAGTTCATCCTCCTGAACCTAGAAAAGACATGCTCCTTTCAATGCCAAATGAAGGAGTTTACATAGGCCGCACTAGATTCCTTCGCACCCCCGTATTCTGGAACCCATCGAAAATGATTAATCCTCATATTGCAGTCATTGGAATTACTGGCTCAGGAAAATCGTACACTGTCAAAACCTTCCTTACACGAGCCTCGCTAATTTGGAACACCAACGCAATAATATTAGACTGGGTTGGAGAGTACGAAAAGTGGGTAAAGCAGGCCGGTGGGCGAGTAATCAACTTAGCAAGAGAAAAGCTCAACATCCTAGATTTAGTAGGCCTTCCAAAAAACAGCAGAATAAAGCAAATAATTTCTGCATTTGATACGCTTGCAGACTTAAAAGAATATCCAAACGAACGAGATGAAATCGAAGAAGCATTAGAAAAGATATACCAGTCAAACAAGAAGCCGCAATTAAATGATGTAGTTGAGTACCTTGAGAGAAAGGATCGGAAGAAAGCAGCTAGAATATTGAGAAGATTCACAACTGAAGGAAGCGATTTCTTTGCTGGAAGCACAACTCTTGACATAAAGGAATTGACTAACAGCGGCCTTGTTTGTATTGACCTTCACGAATTACCAACTGAAGAGATGAGAAGCCTTGCTGGTCTAACTATCTTACAATACATAAAGGAATTAATGCGAGCCGAAGGAATGAAGGAGAACAATTCTCAAGTAAGGCTCTTTGTAGTGCTTGATGAAGCATGGAAAATTGCTCAGGATGAACGGAGTGATGTCATAGCAATAGTGCGAGAGGGAAGAAAATACAACTTTTCATTAGTAATTGCAACTCAGAATCCTACAGATATGCATAAGACAATATTCAGTAACATTGGAACAGTATTTGTCCTAAGATTAGTACTAAAGGAATATCGAGATTATGTGAAGAATTCGATTGGATATTCGCAATTTATTGATAGCGAAATATCGCGATTTGGTGTCGGTGATGCGGCAGTTAATATGATATTTGCCCAGCGCCAAGCACGCGTAACGACATTCTTAATGGAAAAAATAGATGGCGAAGAGCCACTCTTAAAATACTACATAAAAGGTGGGGATATGAACCTTGAAATTGAGCGGGAGCAGTTTGTACGAATGCTCTACGAATTAGGACTTAATGAAAGTCAGTTAAGCCTTCTAAAAGCGGAATTTGAAAAGAGTGATGGGCTTATGGAAGGAGAAAGACTTGTCTCAATACTCGAAAAATTTGGATATTCAAAACCATCGATAATCTCATTCCTAAGGCAGTTAGGAATTGATGAAAAAAATCTTATCAGAGTATTCTCTCTGGTAAAAATGAGAAGAGCTTCAAAGGGAGTAGTCAATCTAGTAATGGATGAAGAGAAGGGATAAATATGGAAGAAAAAATTACGATTGAGGCTAAGAGAAGGAAGGACGTAAAAGACCTAATGTCCCTTTTTGGAGACCTCGGTTTTAGCAAGATTTCATATTCATCTGGAGTGTTAAGCGTCGAAAAGAACAAGGGAGCAGACCTTGATGGTAAACCTCAACTAGATTATCGAGTTGAATTGAAGTCCGATGCAATTGAGCTTTCATTCTTTATTCCAAAGGGCAGGAGTAGAATGAATCGCCTTCTTGAAGTACTGC
>CAZZKB010000193.1:0-1641 GCA_964654575.1 Microcaldota archaeon
TCACCGACGTGAACTTGGCGGTCAAAAAGGCCGATATCCAATGAAAGCAGCAGCAGTTGTTCTTAAGCTTCTTAAGAGCGCAATTGCAAATGGCAAAGTAAAGGGACTTGGTGAGCGATACCAAGTTTTGACTGCAAGTGCAAATGTCAAAGCAATTTACCCGCGTATGGCTTCAAAAGGAAGAACTGCTCGATCCAACATCGTTCTCTCACGAGTCGAATTGGTTCTTAAACCACTAACTTCTGCTCCAGCAAAGGCTGCTGAAAAGAAAGCAGAAAAGAAAGTCGAAAAAGCAGTCGAAGCTCCAAAGAAAGAGGAGAAACCTGTCGCTACAAAGGCGAAAGAGTCTGCAAAAGCAGAACCAAAACACGCTTCTAAAAAGTAAAAACGGTGATTATTGATGCTTTATCAAGAAAAACTAATTGAAGAACCAATAAGTAAATACAAGGTCATGAAATTCCTTGAAACCGAATTAGAGCGAGCTGGTTTGGCAAATGTTGACATTCAGAGAACTCCTCTTGTAACTAGAATTACACTCGAAGTTACAAATCCCGCAAGAATTATCGGTCGAAAAGGAAGACTAATTAACGAATTAACTGAAACAATCAAATCTGAATTCAAGATCGAAAATCCTCAGATTAGTGTTGTCGAAGTTAGACAACCATTCCTTGAACCAAGGATGGTGGCAAGAAAGGCTGCAAAATACATCGAAATGGGAAAGAAAGTTCGAGCAGTTTTGCACTTCATGCTTCGTGAAATTATCCGAGCTGGCGCTCTTGGTGCCGAAATCGTCGCTTCAGGTAAGATTGGGGCAAAGGGTGCAAAGGCAAAGAGACTACGTGTCGGTGCTGGATACATTCCAACTGCAGGTGAGCCTGCAAGATTAGTTCGAGTTGCTCACTTAAGTGCAAACACCAAATCTGGTGTCATCGGCGTTTTAGTGCGAATCGTTCCTCCGGGGACCGTTTTCCCAGACAAGAAGACAACTCAAGTTGTTCTTCCAAAGGTTATCGAAGCTGCAACTGAAGTTAGCGAAAATCGAACTCCAAGTCCAGCTGAAGCAACTGAATCTGGTGGTGCAAAACAACAAGCTCCACAGCGCAGATTCAACCCACAAAGGAGGCGAAACTAAATGGCAGTTATCAAAAAAACTGAAATTGCAAAACTTACTCCAGCAGAAATCGATAATAAGATTCTCGAGATGGAAAAATCAATGCTTGAGCTTCGCGGCGAAGGAAGAGTCGACAAAATCGCTGTTTTGCGAAAAACAATCGCAAAGCTCCTTACTGCAAAAAGCTTAAAAACAAAGAAAAACTAAATACTCTTAGGTGAATTGAATTGGATAAATGTCCTAAATGCGGAATGTTGATGGATCTTTGCGTTTGCGAGATCCTTGATAAGCAGGGTACTTCGAAGATCAAAGTCTACACGACAAACAAGAAGTTTAAGAAGCTTGTAACTGTTGTTGAAGGCATTGAAGCTTCACAGCTTGAAAGTACTACTAAAGAACTAAAGCACAAGCTCGCTTGTGGCGGAACTTCTAAAGAAGGTGTCATCATCTTACAGGGAGACCACAAGAAGCGTGTTGCTGATGTTCTTAAGCAGTTTGGGTATCCAAAAGAGAGCATTGAAGTAAGATAA
>CAZZKB010000194.1:0-1641 GCA_964654575.1 Microcaldota archaeon
AAATTAGCAATACCTAAAAGGAAATATTATTACTAAGCGAGTGAATACTATGAATTTCGTCTGTAAAATTGCTGCTCAAGCTGGAGCAGGGGTAATGACAACAGGAAGGCTCATGGTCAAATGCTTCACCAGAGGAGGCTATCATGCAATTGGCTACCCAGAATATCCATCACTAATTAGAGGTGGGCACAACACAGTGCAGGTAGTCGCAAGTGATGAACCAGTGCACAGTCCACTAACTCATATAGACATAGTTATCGCACTAAACAAAGACGCGATATTCTATCAAATGGAGTCGATGAAGAGCGGTGGGGTCATAATATACGACCAGATGATCGATACAAGCAAACTCAAAATAAGAACAGATGTAAAAATGTATCCTCTTCCACTCTCGAAATTAACACAAGAAGTAGGAGCAACGGAGCAGATGAAAAACACTTGTGCTCTTGGTGCAGCACTTGGATTAATTGATTACCCAGTAGATATACTAAATGGAATTATTAGAGACGAACTGGCAAGAAAAGGCCCAGAAGTCATCAACAAGAATATTAACACAGTTAAGGCCGGATACGATTTTGTAAAGGCAAACAAGTATGAATGCTCAATAAAGATAAAACCATTATCAGATCATCGACGAGTCATAATTACAGGAAACGAGGCAATAACACTTGGGGCAATAAAAGCAGGATGCAAATTCTATGCAGCATACCCAATGACTCCAGCTTCCACGATACTTCATTACATGATTGAAAATGAAAAGAAGTTCAACTTAGTCGTAAAGCAGGTTGAAGATGAGATTGCAGCAATGAATTATGCAGTCGGAGCTTCTTTCGCCGGTGCACGATCGATGGTCGGAACTTCGGGCGGAGGATTCGCATTGATGGTTGAAGCCCTTGGAATGGCAGCAATTTCCGAAACACCAATCGTAGTAGCATTGGCTCAACGAATCGGCCCATCAACTGGAATGCCAACTTGGACTGAACAGGGAGATCTAAGATTTGCACTTCATGCCTCACAAGGAGACTTCCCACGAGTAATTTTAGCTCCAGGAGATGTTAATGAGTGCTTTGAATTATCGGCAAAGGCACACAATTTGGCAGAAGAATATCAATTGCCAGTAATAATAATGTCAGACAAATTCCTTTCTGAAAGCGTATTTTCAACTGAGAAATTTGATCAGAATAAGGTCAAGATAAAGAGGGGGAAAATTGCAAAAGAATTACCAGCTCTTTCGCCAATGGGTCGCTGGACTAGATATGAGATTACAAAAGATGGTGTTTCACCAAGAGTTTTCCCGGGCACCAAAAATGGAAATCATGTTGCTACTTCATATGAGCACGATGAGCGAGGATTCAGTTCAGAAAGTTTCCATATGAGAGTAGCTCAAGTTGATAAGAGAGCAAGAAAACTCCAAAGCTTAATGCACGAGATACCACTTCCAAATGTTTATGGTGAAAAAGTCGAAAAGGCCGATGTCGTTCTTGTGTGCTGGGGCTCGGTAAAATTAACATTGCTTGATGCACTGCCACTCTTAGCAAAGAAAGGCATCAAGGCAAGTGTAGTCCACTTTAATCATATTTATCCGCTAGATCAGAGCGCACTTTCAAAGCTCTTTGCTAAGGCAGAGGTAAAAATAATGTT
>CAZZKB010000195.1:0-1572 GCA_964654575.1 Microcaldota archaeon
AACCCGGTAGTGCGTCAGTCTCGAACAAACTTTTGGGAAAAGTTTGAACAAAACAGTCTTTCAAAAGTTTTAAGTAAACTGATCCCTTGTGGATTCCAAGTTCAAATCTTGGCGTCGGCGTTCTTCAATTTATTCAGAACGCCTTAACTTCGCGTCCGTCGCTCTGCTCCCTCCGCTCGCGTCTTGGCGTCGGCGTTCTTCAATTTATTATTTAAGAAGAAACAGACTGATAAAAGAAAGGAAAAATTGAGGTGAATATTAACTTGAATTTTGCTTTTCTACTTCTTCCATTTTATTCATAGCCAAAGCAATCGAATCAACTACCTTCATATATGCCAAAGTCTTCTTAGCAACCATAAAGTTCACAGTATTAAATATGTCTATTAGTGTTTAAATATGTTGTGGTAATAGAAGTTAAAATTTGGATTATTGAGAAAATCTTTCAAAGCAGTTATAAATAGAAAAGATCAAGAAAATTAACGATCCTTATGTCTTCGAAAGGAACACACTTCTTAAAATCAGGTCTTGCTCAGATGCTAAAAGGCGGAGTAATAATGGATGTTACTAACGCTGAGCAAGCAAAAATTGCCGAGAAAGCTGGCGCAGTTGCCGTAATGGCGCTCGAGCGAGTCCCAGCAGATATAAGAGCTCAAGGCGGCGTCGCAAGAATGTCTGACCCAAAGAAAATTAAGGAAATACAGGAGTCTGTAACTATCCCAGTGATGGCAAAATGTCGAATAGGTCATTTTGTAGAAGCCCAAATATTAGAAGCATTGGAAATAGATTTTATTGATGAAAGCGAAGTGCTCACCCCGGCAGACGAGCAATTCCATGTGGACAAATGGAAATTCAAAATTCCATTTGTTTGTGGTGCAAGAAACATAGGAGAAGCATTGCGAAGGATGAATGAAGGGGCAGCAATGATGAGAACAAAGGGCGAAGCTGGCACTGGTAATATTGTCGAAGCAGTACGACACATTCGAGCGATAAACCACGGAGTAGAGGAACTAAAGAGATTAGTAAAAGACGATGATCAGAGATTGCTTGAGCAGCGATCAAGGGAGCATCGAGTTCCAAAAGAAATGCTGATTGAAGTTGGCAAAATAGGCAGAATTCCAGTAGTTAATTTTGCAGCTGGAGGAATCGCAACACCAGCTGATGCTGCATTATGTATGCAACTAGGAGTCGATGGTGTTTTTGTAGGTTCAGGAATTTTTAAGAGTAGTAATCCGGCTCAGCGAGCAAAAGCGATAGTCGATGCGATAGCGCATTTTGAGGATGCAAAAAAACTTGCAGATTCGAGCTTTGGCCTTGGCGAAGCGATGAGTGGTCTTGAAATCGGAAAGCTTGAGACAAAAATGGCTGAAAGAGGTCAATAAACACTAATTACTATTTTTGATCACTTTTTAATACTTTTTAAACGTAAATAATGTTTGATGAAGGTTAGAGCAGGTGCTAGAGAATTTCGAGTTCAAGAACTAAGACCAAAATTTGGTTTTTGTCTGATAGATCTTCAGTTTGAAACCGGAGATCGAAGAGTTAGATGGATGACTGGTTCTCTTAACGAAGGGA
>CAZZKB010000196.1:0-1538 GCA_964654575.1 Microcaldota archaeon
CCAGCAGCATTTGTTGTTGCAGTTAAAGCAGTCTGGAAGATGGCAAAGGATGATTAATTAAATTCCTTTTTTCTTTTTTCTTTTCACAATCTTTATAATTGCTTCATACTATCTTCATTGTACTCTTAATGCCGACGTCGCATAACCCGGTAGTGCGCATGACTGGAAGAATCTTTTGGAAAAAGCTTCACCAAAAGTTTTGATAAAATCAAACCTCCAGTTATCATGTCCCTTTGGGATTCCAAGTTCAAATCTTGGCGTCGGCGATTTTCACTTTTGTTCAAATCGCCTTAGCTTCGCGTCCGTCGCTCTGCTCCATCCGCTCGCTTCTTGGCGTCGGCGTCATTACATTCCGCCTTGACTTCGCGTGCTAAAGCACGCTCGTCGTCTTGGCGTCGGCGTCATATTATTATTCCTTAATTACTCAACTGCTTCATATGGTCAAAAAATCCATCAAAGTTGTTGCTGCAATAATCATCGATCAAAATCGATTCCTACTTACTCAGCGACTTTCATCATCAAAACACGATCCATTAAAATGGGAATTTCCAGGTGGCAAAGTTAACTCTGGAGAATCAAATGAAGATGCACTGTCTCGTGAGATTAAAGAAGAATTGGGGATTGAAATATCAATTGGACGACAATTTACTTCGCACAAATTCTCAAAATCAGGCATTTCTTATTGTTTGTTTTCGTACCTATGCACTCGTAAGTCTGGTGAAATCAAATCAATAGAAGTTCAAGCTTTCGAATGGATTTCCTCCCCATATGATCTATCATCATTTGATTTATCAAAGCTCGATCTTCAAATCGCAAGATCACTTATTGAGCATCTTGCCCAACAAAAAGCCTAATAAGAAGCTATTTATTCTTTGTATTTACTCAATAACCTGGTGATATTCTGAAAAAATTCGTATTTTTCATTGCTTTATCTATTGTCGCATTTTTTATCTTCGGTTGCCTTGGCAACTCAAATCCAAGTCCTAAAGAGCAGACAAAACAATCCTGTCAAACTGTGTTTGACTCAGTTCCATCAACATCTACACAATGTTCAAATATATCATACACTGAGCCAGTATGTCAGACTAGATTACTAAACTACTCCAATTCTTCCGTTATTGTCTCTTCTATGTGTACTTCTGGCTCGTGCTTTGGTCAAAACCCACAATTCTGTACTCCTTGTGATAGTGCAACCACTCGTTGTATTATGAATATAACTAATAATGAAAATGTCAATTCTGGTCAATGGTTTGTGGGGGCAAATTTCACTTGGCTTAAAGTGGTGACTACAAAAGTTCCAATTTCAAAAGAAATCCGACCTGGTCAGCATGATTCATTCGATTTTAGTCAGATCTACAATCCTGGTCTTCATGGCGATGTTGCAACTTGCTCGGTTTATATAACACAAGTTCCTCAGATATCAGATTGTCATCAAGAGACTAGGCAGCGTACTGACTGTCAAAACGTGACTACATATAGAAACGTTTCGAGAGAAGTCTGCAACTAATTTCATTTTTTTTATTCTTTTCATTTATTTT
>CAZZKB010000197.1:0-1513 GCA_964654575.1 Microcaldota archaeon
TGTCGAACATCTTCTTTCCGAAAAACAATTGGCATTATGGCAATGGGCGCAAAACCTTCCAACCAAGCAATTCGCAAGAAAAAATGCGATTGAAGAAACTGGTTTTCCAGCAAGAACTGCTGAAGCTATCATCAAAAAACTACTCGATATGAAAAGGCTGACGAGGGTTGGGGAAGGACGCGGCGTGAGGTATAAATTAATTTGTAATAGCTCAAACTTGATCTGACACTCCGGCAAATTAAATTGTTTCTAATAACAAAAATTTAACGGAGTAAATATGACAACGATAACACAAAAAATCATCAAACCAAAACTCGGATTACTTGAATTAGCAAAGCAACTTGGAAATGTCTCGCAAGCTTGCAAGGTAATGGGCTATAGTCGAGATACATTCTATCGTTATTCCGAGCTTTATGAGAATGGCGGTGAAGCAGCTCTTCATGAAATCAGCAGAAAGAAGCCTTTGTTCAAGAATCGTGTTCCTGAATATGTAGAAAAAGCAGTAATCGATTTAGCTGTTGATTTTCCTGCTTATGGTCAATTGCGAGCTAGCAATGAGTTAAGAAAAAAAGGAATTCTAATCTCTCCTGCTGGAGTTCGTTCTGTCTGGCTGCGCAATGATTTAGAAAATTTTCAAAAAAGATTAAAAGCCCTTGAAGCTAGGGTTAATCAGGAGGGAATTATTCTAACCGAAGAACAACTTGCGGCTCTTGAGAAGCTCAAAGAAAAGAAAGAGGCTCATGGTGAAATTGAAACTCATCACCCAGGCTTCCTTGGCAGCCAAGATACTTACTTTGTTGGCACTGTTAAAGGCATTGGCAAGATTTATCAGCAAACTTTTATCGATACTTATTCACGAGTAGCAATCATCAAACTCTACACTGAAAAAACCGCTATTGCTGCTGCGGATATTTTAAATGATCGAGTGATTCCATTCTTTGAAAAAGAAAGCCTTAAACTGCACAGAATCTTAACTGACAGAGGAACTGAATATTGCGGTAAACCTCAAGATCATGCTTATCAGCTTTATCTTGGCGTTGAAGATATTGATCACTCAAAGACTCAAGTAAGACATCCACAAACTAATGGAATCTGCGAGAGATTTCACAGAACTATGCAAGATGAGTGCTATAACGTTTTATTCAGAAAGAAGCTCTACAGATCACTAGATGAGCTTCAAGCTGATGTCGATGAATGGCTAAGAAAATACAATCATGAAAGACCGCACTCTGGAAAATACTGCTACGGCAAAACGCCTTATCAAACCCTTCTGGAAAGCAAACATATCGCCAATGAAAAAACTATTGGTGAAAATAATTTTACTAAAAAAAATATTGCTGAAAATAATAAAAATGAAACTTATGAAGATGATGCTAAAAGAATTCAGATAGCTCAGATTTAACAAATTTGATCGTCTGAAAATTCGGAGTGTCAGATCAAGTTTGAGCTATTACAATTTAGATTAGATTCAATTCATTGCCTTACGTTACTTTTTTTATCTCCCGCTTCCACT
>CAZZKB010000198.1:0-1505 GCA_964654575.1 Microcaldota archaeon
TTTGATTTCATCATTACTGGAATTTCACCAATGAAAACATCTGAATAAACTGGTCGCTCGACGCCGTTGAACACTGGAATTATTTCAAGGAAAACTGGTGCTGCATAAGTAAGATTTCTAAGTCTTGCTTCGTTTGGATATATTTGTCTATACCCACCCTTAACTTCGTAGTATCTTGGTTGTTCAATTCGAACTTTACCAAGCTTTAATTCGAAACCTTCGACATTAGTTTGTATTTTTCCGATTCGGTCGATTACGTTCTGTATCCCGCCATCTACAAACTTATTGTAAGAAACCAATTGCTGATTTACAAGGGTATTAACCCTAAAATAAGACTCAACTAAACCGCTAACCATACGACAGCACACCCCTAATTAATATTAACTTAATGAAAATTATGGAAACTAACCTTCCACAACAATGCGATAGGCTAAATAATCGCCAGTCCCATCATTTCTCTTAATTTTTATCAGATCTCCAGCCTTTGCCTTTAATGCAACTGCCGCAGGATCGCTTGATAAAAACCGTGGAAATTGATCGTCATTAATACCATATTTCTTCTTCACTTTAGATTTTTCAGACTCGCTCAAAACTTCCATTTGAGGATTGAGCTGGTGAGGAAGAACTTCTACCGTAGAGACAACTTGCTTTTTCACCAAAAATCACCAGAAAACACAGCACAATAGCTAACTTAGGACATCTATTCTTAAGAGATAATATTTATAAAGAGATATGGATAGACAAATCGAAAGAAAATTTCGATAAAACCCGAAGCAAAATTCAATTCAAAATATAAACAAAACAGATTAAAATATAGTTTATGATTCTGATTATCGATAATGGTTCTCAATATACTCACTTGATTAAGAGAAATTGCCGAGATTTAGGTTTTGAGGCAGAAATAATAAATGCAAGATCAGGTGTTGAAGAACTCGATAAATTTTTGAAAAACGGAGTAGAAAGAATAATTCTTTCTGGCGGACCAGGATCTGTTTATAGTGACCCGCCAAACCTTAGCAGCGAGATATGCAAGAGAGTAAAGGCTGAAGCACTAAATTTGCCAATACTAGGAATTTGCTATGGCCAGCAGATGATCGGCTATTCATTTGGAGCCAGTGTTGCAAAAGGAAAGAGTGCAGAATACGGATTTTGCCAGGTTGAACTAGATGAAGAGAGTGGGATATTTGAAGGAGTTCCAAAAAGCATTCGAGCTTGGGTATCACACTTTGATGAAGTGAAAAACCTTCCTGAAGGTTTTGTTAAGATTGCACATTCTGATTCTTGTGCAATTGAAGGAATGAGACATAAATCAAAGAAAATATTCAGTGTACAATTTCACCCAGAAGTCTGGCATACGGAACATGGAGAAAAAATAATTGAAAACTTTTTGAAAATCTAAAGATAGCCGCCGCCAGAGCTACTAACATTTGTGATTGATTTTACCATTTCTTCTTGATCTACAAATATATATTCGGCTTTTGAAAACTTTTCTAAGAAACTCTGCT